>DATNDM010000617.1:0-2437 GCA_035553235.1 Pyrinomonadaceae bacterium
AATCATCGGCTCGGTAATCGTGATCACAACCTTCGGCCGCGAACACCCTCCCACGTCCCACGACTCCGAATGCCCCACGCCACCCTGCGCTTGACAAACATGACCACATCAAAAGAACACATCATTCAGCTTGTACAGCAACAGCCCGACGAACCGCCAAAAGCTTAAAGAGGTTCTGCTGATTTGCGCTTTTTGTGCTTTTTTGTGGCTAACCGATCTTTGCTGGTTCGACGGAAATCGGGTTATGTTCGACGGACATGACTCGTTTAGAACAGCTCGACAGGCAGATCGCGCGGTTGAGTCGCAGGGGCGAATTTCTCAACGCGATCAGCCGGAAGTATTGGACCGCGCGGAGGATCATCTTTGTTGGCGGTGCGTTGTTAGCTTTGGCGTTTTGTAACTTCGCCGGCAGCACCACTGCGTGGTTTGTCGCGGCCCTGCTCGCGATCTTGTTTTCCGTCGTCACGATCTTCCACACGCGAGTTCGAGACAGCATCACACGAAATGCACTCCTGATCGAAATCAAACAGGTGCAGATCGCGCGCATAAATCTCGACTGGGACCGTCTTCCACTCGCAGAATCGGATCCTCCCGTCCCCGGTCATCCGTTCGAAACCGATCTCGACATCACGGGCGAACGCTCGCTGCATCGGCTACTTGATTGCGCAGTAACGAAAGAGGGAAGCGAGCGGCTAAAGTCCTGGCTACTCAATCCACGCCCCGATGCTCACTTGATGCAACATCGACAACAACTCGTGCGAGAATTGAAGGACCATTCTGTGTTTCGCGACAAGCTGCAACTGCTGTCGGCGTTCGCGCGACTTAGCACCGCGGGACCAACAAAGCGCCGCTCCAGTCATTGGAACTCGAAAATACTCGTCGACTGGATCGAACGCAGCGGACCGAAGCAGTCCATGCTGCCGACGCTAATACTTCTCACCATCCTCGCAGTCGCAAATCTGATTTGCATTGGGCTCTGGCTTATCCACTTGCTACCGCGCATTTGGCCCTTCGTGTTCGTAATTTACGTTGTCGTTTCGCTGCTAAACCAGTCGAAGATTGCGACCGCGTGGAATGAACTACAAGATCTTGAAAAAGCGTTGACGCACTTCAAAGCGGTTTTCGCGTACCTGGAATCGCGTTGTTATCAAAACACGCCCCGACTCGCCGAGATCTGTGCACCGTTTGGCGCGGGAAGTAAACAGCCGTCAGTCGAATTTCGAAAGCTCGGACGTCTCGCCGCCGCGCTCGGAGTGCGGACAAACCCGCTCCTGGCTCTACTCTTCAACGCATTCTTCCCATGGGATTTTTATTTCAGCTATCGTCTCGAGTTGGTGAAGAAAGAGATCGCGCACTTGCTGCCACGCTGGCTCGACGCGTGGCACGAACTCGAAACTCTAAACTCGCTCGCAAACTTCGCGTACCTCAATCCCGGTTACGTATTTCCGGAGCGCAGCGCCGGCGTCGATCGCTTTGCGGCGCTCGGTCTCGGACATCCGCTCTTGAAACCGGACACGAAGGTCTGCAACGATTTCGAGATGAACGGGGACCAGCGCATCGTGATCCTCACTGGCTCAAACATGGCGGGCAAAAGCACGTTCCTGAGAACGGTCGGCGTCAATCTCGCACTCGCTTACGCCGGCGCGCCCGTGAACGCGTCGAGCATGCAGACGTCGCTGTTTCGACTCTTCACTTGCATTAAGGTCAGCGATTCAGTACAGGATGGGCTTTCCTATTTCTATGCTGAAGTGAAGAGATTGCAGGCGCTGCTGGCCGCAACCGAAATCGACGACGAATTGCCAGTGCTGTTTTTGATCGACGAGATCTTTCGTGGTACGAATAGTCGTGAGCGGCTGATCGGAAGTCGATCCTACATTCGTACGTTGTCGCAACGACACGCAATGGGATTGCTCGCGACGCACGATCTCGAGTTGATCAAGTTAGCGGACGAGATCAAAGGCGTGACGAACTATCATTTCCGTGAAGATGTATTCGACGGACGCATGGTGTTCGACTATCGACTCCGGACGGGTCCGTGTCCGACGACGAATGCGTTGAAGATCATGCGCCTTGAAGGTTTGCCGGTGGAATTGTAGGTTTCGTAAACAAATGCGTTTTCCTTCGCGCCTTTGCGGCTTTGCGTGAAAAAACCTGGAGTCCCGTGTTCATGAAGAAACTAACACTGCTCGTCTTGCTCGTTCTGCCCATGTTTACCGTCAACGCACAACCAAAAAACCCGCGGTTCGACGTCACGTTCCCAGCGACTGCGAGCCCGGATGCGCTGGACGGCCGTCTGCTGTTACTGATCTCGACGAACAACACCGACGAGCCGCGTTTTCAGATCAGCGAAGATCTGACTACACAACAGGTCTTCGGCATCGACGTCGACGCGTGGAAAGCGGGCGAAACAAAAACGATCGATCAGAGCGCCTTCGGC
>DATNDM010000618.1:0-6068 GCA_035553235.1 Pyrinomonadaceae bacterium
ATCTTTTCAAAATCAAGATTCTGAAAAATGGGAAGTTGCAAAACAGCAACCTGCACAGTTACTGGGACGGCGGCATCGGTGCTTTTCCGCCGACCGGAGATAATTTCGAGCCACCGCCGCTGCGGAGTGTCATACGGGCGGCTAATCAGGCGAAGGCCGCGAATCCTGCTACGAATCCTGAGTTGAAGCTGGACGATCCATTCAACTTCGAGGCTTGGTCCAACGAGAGTTTCGCACTCGCCAAAAGCGTCGCCTACAAGGGCATTCAGAGCGGACGAAAGCCCACGCCTGCTTACAACCAGAAAGCTTTGAAGGTTGCACGTCAACGTGTGGCGTGGGGTGGTTATCGATTAGCAGCGCTGCTCAACGCCATCTGGCCCGAGTAACGGTCGTACACGAAAGGCACAAAGAGCACGAAATCCTTGATGGTGACCTAATCTGAACTGCTTCTCTGTGCAACCTCTGTGTTCTCTGTGTCTCGGTGGTGATTTTCGGCCAACACAACCACAGAGACACAGAGAACACGGAGATTGCACAGAGAAATCTCTCAAACCTGGGCACTACCAAATTCCTGCGCTTTTGTGCCTTTTCGTGGCTAATTCTGCACCGCGATTTGATACTGCTCCAATTTCCCGTTCGGCAATTCGTACGTCCACGCGCGCAGTGTCTGCTTGTCGAAACGTATCAAGTACACACGCAACGTCATGCCGCCGCGCAGTCCCTGGCGCACTTGTGTGAACTGTCTCGGTTGACCCAGCGACGCCAAACCACTCGCGAAGTCCTGCAATGCCTGCTCACTGAAATAGGCGTTCGCATTGTCGCTGAACAGCGAACGATCGATCTTACCGTGTTGCAGATCGTCAAAAATCTTCTTCGCCTGCTCTAGTTTCTCCGGTGTGGCCGGATCATTCTGATCAAAGAGCAGCGGCACGATGCCGTGCGCAATTTGATCGGCAGCGCTGGATGCATCCTGATTTGTCAGCGCGACCACCGAAACCCGTTCGTCCGGAAACACGATGCTTTCCGAAACAAACCCCGAGACTTCGCCACCATGTGAAACGGCGCGGTGTCCGGCCTCCATGCCGAGACTAACGCCGAGTCCATAACGAGCTCCGAGCCCGTTGCTGAGTTGCGCTTCACGTTCCAACTCTCGATATGAAGACGGCTTCAGGAGTTTCTGGTCCATGATGGAGATATTCCACTTCGCGAGATCCTCGGCCGTCATCGCCAGCTCACCAGCTGCGAAGAGCCAACCTGGTCCTTCCTTAGGCGCTACGCGCAATGGACCAAGCGCATAACGCATGTAACCCGTCGGATCCGTATCGCCTAACTTCTTCTCATCGATATTTGCGACACTCGTCATGCCGAGTGGCGCGAACACCTTCTCCCTCAGGAATTGCAGGAGCGGTTTGCCACTCGCCTTTTCGATTATCACGCCCGCAATGACGTAGTTTGTGTTGCTGTACTGCCACTTCGTCCCCGGATCGAAATCCAAAGGCTTGCGCGCCCACATGTCGAGGATCTTCGCGGATGTCACTGGTTGCATCATCATCGGCATCACGTAGTCCTGCGGCCAGTAATCCTGATAGCCCGACGTGTGAGATAACAGTTGCCTGATCGTCACTTCGTTCGCTCGCGTTAGATCAGGAATGAACTTCGCTACCTTATCGTCGAGCGACAGCTTTCCCTGTTCCTGCAAGAGCAACATCGCCGCCGCGGTGAATTGTTTACTGATGGAACCGATACTGTAGCGCATGTCGGAAGTGGCCGGCGTCTTTGGTTCGAGGCGCGCCGAACCGTAAGCGTGCAGGTAGACGATCTTTCCGTCTTTCACCACCGCGATCGAAACGCTCGGCACACCTGAGCCCGCCAATGCATCGTTCGCCAGACCGTCGATCCTGGTACGAAGCTCGGGCGAGAGATCTGTCTGGGCGTTGGCGTCGATGCCCAGCGATAACAAGACGAGGACGATGATAAAGACAAAGCGCGACGTTAAGCCGCGAGTTGCAGGCATAGTGTTCTCCTTATCCACAGATTACGAAGATGATGGTGGCTATTTTAACGCGCCGCTCGTTGCGCGTTTCTCGATCTTGGCCCACGTATCGCGAAGTCCGATAGTTCGATTGAACACCATCGTGTTACCGGAGTCGCGGTCAACACAATAATAACCAAGGCGTTCAAACTGAAACTTGGTTCCTGGCGTTGCGTCTAGAACACTCGGTTCGATTTTGCAATCGTGCAGTGTCTGCAATGAATCAGGATTCAGATTGTCAGTAAAATCGTGTCCTTCTTCGACCTCGTTCGGATCCTCTTTCAGGAAAAGGTTGTCGTAGAGACGAACCTCGGCTGGTAACGCATGGGCCGCTGATACCCAGTGAATGGTGGACTTTACCTTTCGACCATCGGGCGTGGTACCGCCGCGTGTCGCCGGATCGTAGGTGCAGCGCAGTTCGACAATCCTGCCGCTCGCATCTTTAATGACCTCTGTGCAGGTGACCAAGTAAGCATAACGGAGACGCACCTCGCGACCAGGAGCGAGCCGGTAAAACTGCTTCGGCGGATCCTCACGAAAATCCTCTTCTTCGATATACAGCGTCTTCGAAAAAGGAATTTTTCTGGTTCCCGCAGAGGAGTCTTCAGGATTGTTAATGGCATCCATCTCCTCGACAAGGTCGTCGGGATAGTTTTCGATAACCACGCGCAACGGCTTCTGCACACACATCACGCGCGGCACGATTTGATTCAAATGTTGACGCAGAAAGTATTCAAGTTGTTGTAATTGAGTTATGCCATTCGTCTTCGACACGCCGACACTCGCGATGAAGTTGCGGATCGCTTCGGGTGTGTAGCCACGCCGGCGCATGCCCGAGAGCGTCGGCATACGCGGATCATCCCAACCTTCAACATGTCCTTCCTCAACGAGCTTCAGCAGCTTGCGTTTGCTAAGCAGCGTATAGGTGAGGGCCAGCCGGTCAAACTCGTACTGCCGCGAAGGAAAGATGCCAAGCTGTTCGATGAACCAGTTATATAAAGGACGGTTGTTATCAAACTCCAGTGTACACATCGAGTGTGTTACGCGCTCGATCGAATCCGACTGCCCGTGCGCGTAATCGTACATCGGGTAAATACACCACTGATTCCCGGTACGATGGTGGTCCATGTGCAGGATTCGATACATGACCGGATCCCGGAAATTCAGGTTTGGAGAGCTCATGTCGATCTTCGCACGCAGCGTGCGCGAACCATCCGGAAACTCACCCTTTTTCATGCGCTCAAACAGATCGAGATTCTCTTCGACAGAACGGTTGCGGTACGGGCTTTCCCTGCCCGGCTCGGTCAACGTGCCGCGATACTCGCGAATCTCGTCGGCACTGAGATCGCATACGAAAGCCTTGCCGTCGTTAATCAACTGAATCGCCCAGTCGTACAGTTGTTGAAAATAATCCGAGGCGTAGCGGAGGCTGTCCCACTGGAAGCCCAACCACTGCACGTCTCCCATGATCGCGTCGACGTACTCTGTCTCTTCTTTCGACGGATTCGTGTCGTCGAAACGCAAATTGCATTTGCCGCCAAACTCCCGTGCCAATCCGAAGTCGAGGCAGATCGCTTTCGCGTGGCCGATATGCAGGTAGCCGTTTGGTTCGGGAGGAAATCGGGTCTGGACGCGCCCGCCATGTTTACCGCTCTTGATATCGTCGATAATGATGTCTCTAATAAAATTCGAGGGCCGCGCTTCTGGTGTAGGCTCCGCAGATTCAGTCTCAATAGCCACGTTACTGTGTTCTCCGTTTAATTTGTTATCGCCGGTCAGTTTACAACGGAAGGATGAGTCCACAAAAAGCACAAAGCAGATCACAGCAAGCACATGAGTTTCATCTGTGCTACTTGCGATCTGCTTAGTGCTTTTCGGCGATGCGGTACAAGCGGTTCGCCGTGGCGAGGTAAAGTGCGTCACCCACCGCTGCCGGACGCGAATAGAGCGGCGTGTCCATTTCGATCTGGCCCAACAATTCCTTATGACGTCCGGCACGAAGAACAGTCATCAGCCCGCCGGCGTTTCCAACGTAAAGTCGATCGCCGGCCAGCAGGAGACAGCCCCAGATCGCATCGTTCGTTTCGTGCTTCCATAGCTGGGCACCGGTTGCTGCGTCGAGACAATGAATAGTTCCACCCAAGTCGCCAATGTAAAGCAAACCATCTTTCACGATAGGCGTGGCCACGACCCGGCCAACGTCGCGCGAGGTCCACAGGAGCCCGCTCCTGGTAACTTCTCCGCGACCGTTCGGACTGATCGCATAAACAAACGAAGGCGCGTTGCCGTGTCCCGGAGACTGCCCCATTGCAATGAAGACGCGCCCGTCGGCGAACACCGGTGAAGCAATGATGGAACTACGCGAGAAGACACCGGCGCGCGGCAGCCAGCGCGCGTCTTTCGGGTTGCCGTCAAATCGCCAGACTTCCTGTCCTGACGCCGCGTCGTACGCGCGCAACATGCCATCTCCGCCGCCGAAGAGCACCTGAAAGCGACCGTTAACGTTGGCCGCGACCGGGCTGGACCATGCTCCGTGCAGCACCCGATCTCCTGGTCCAATCGCGCTCCAGACCAGTTCGCCCGTGTGCTTGTTCACTGCGATCAAACTCGGAGCGCGCGGTGATGGGACGAGCGTATGGCCCTCATTCTGTCCGTTTGAGGTACTGACAAACAGCAGATCACCGAGCGCCAACACCTCGCTGTTGCAGGCCTCATGTGGAAAGACACCCAAGGCGGGCATGTCCAACTCCCAGATGATGTCTGCACCAGTGTTGTCTTTGAAGACCTCCTCACGATATGGACCATCGTTCGTCTGGTCGCTAAAACTCTTCGTGTCGAGGCAACGGAGTTGGCACTGTGCGGTGACATAGTACAACCGGTCGCCTTCGACATAAGGAATACTCGTCGTCGAAGGCAGCAGCCAGTCTCTCAGTCCGCGCTCCACTCGCGCGGCGATGTCCTGCCAAAGGAACGCGCCATCAGTCACGCGAAAGGCCATGAGCACGCCTGAATCCTGCTTAAAGGCAGGGTTCAGATGCCGGGTATTGTCGGCGCCGACATAGACAACGTCACCCGCAATCACCGGACTGCCATACACTTCATTTCCCAATTCGACGCTCCAGACGATGTTCCGCCCGGTCGAGGTATCCCAGTCAACGGGAGGATGGCCCGCCTGGACGAAAGCCGTCTGGGCTTGGAGCACGATGGATGACTCCGGCACAGACGCTGAGACAACTGACTCGATGCCTGCGATTCGCTTCAACGCCCACCGAGCCTGGTTGCGCAATCCCGGATCATTTGTTGAGGCTTGCAACGCCTGCCGTGCTGACTGTGCCTTTGGTCCAATGCTGCCGAGCGCCGCCGCCGCGCAGATGCGAACATAGAGAAACTGGTCGTTCAGGGCTTTGATCAACTGCGGCACAGCAGACTGCGCGGCAGGACCTATTCCTGCGAGAGCCTCACCCGCCGCCCAGCGGACCCCGGGTATCGGATCGCCTAACGCTTTGGCGAGGTCGTCAGTTGCCACGCTCGCATTCGGACCAATCGAGGCGAGCGCCTCGGCGGTGTAAATGCGAACGTGTGGCTCCTCATGTGAGAGGGCCTTGACGAGAGCGTGAACTGAAGGACTCGCCCTCTTGTGCAAAGCGCCCAGAGCACGTGCGGCGTCGGCTGCGACCATCGCGTCCTCGTCTCTCAGTGCCCTTCTCAACGATGGCTGAATCGATTCTGTCTCTGGAGCCAAATCAATCAAGGCATCAGCGGCGAAGCGGCGGAAGGAGACGTCCTGGTGGCGGAGCAGTTCGACTAGCAGTGGAATGGCGGGTGGACCAATCCGGCGGATGATCTCGAAAGTTTCGTCATGTAGATCTTCATTGTCACTGTTCAGTAATCGTCTCAACAGAGGTAACGAACGCCCGGCCTGTTGGACCAATGCGGCACCGGCATCCGCGCGCACCTTCGCGTCGTTGGACATCACACGATTTGACCAGTCTCGGACAGAACTCCGGGAAAGATCGGAGCTGGCTTGACGCTTGTG
>DATNDM010000619.1:0-3851 GCA_035553235.1 Pyrinomonadaceae bacterium
TTCTCCGGACAGCCAGCCACACCGATACTCACCGTGACCGTCCCAACACCCTCAACACGTTTACTGCTCAACACCGATCGCAAGCGCTCAGCCGCCGACACCGCGCGATCAAGATCGACACCAGCCAACAACAGCGCAAACTCTTCACCACCAAGCCGCGCCGCTGTGTCGTTATCACGCGAGACTTCCTTCAACGTCTGCGCGATCTGACGAATCACACTGTCACCAACCGGATGCCCAAACTTATCATTGACAAGCTTCAGGTGATCGATGTCGAGCATCAACAACGCACACGGCACGCGATAACGTCGCCAGCGCTCAACTTCTCGCGCGAGCGCCACACGAAAGCGACGCCGGTTCGCGAGGCCGGTCAGCGAATCCAAATCCGCGTCAGCGCGCAATCGATCGATCTTCTGCCGCAGCAACACTAACTGCTGAGTTCGTTCGACGAGTAGTTCGAGTTCTTCGGGCAACTCGAAATAATCGAAAGCGCCTTCGTGTATCGCAAAACGCCGAACCGGAACAGACGAACGTTCGGTTCCCGCCAGCAGCAGCGGAATTCCGTCTTCCGCCTGCGCGAGCATCTTCGCCAGTTCCCTGATGCGCAGTCCACGAGTCGTCGCATCGGCGATGACGAGATGAGGCCGCGTTCGCGTCAGCGACACGATGGCGGCAGTGCCGTTCGACACACCAAAAACATCGATGCCTCGGTCCCTGAGAGTTTCGATAAGTTGCGCCCGATCGTCCGCGATCAGAAGGACACGCCCGCGCGAACGGTCGGAGGGTCGGGTGATAGGTTCTTTTTCAGGCCTCGGAGTCATATCCAGACGTAGAGAGGTCGACAAGTCAAATAAGGTTGTTCGGGGAGGACTCTTTGAAAATTCCAAATTTTGGGGCAAGGGCTAGAATACTCCGCGACTGTAGGGAAACGTCAAGGCGCGACGCGGCGCACCGCGTTTACAAATACACGCATGCGTTCGTGGTTCTTTTTTCCGGGCCGGTCTTCAAGGGCGCTGCAGGCGTCGACGGCAAACGGGCGCACGGTTTCGATAGCATTTTCGACATTTTCCGGCGACAAGCCGCCCGCGAGAAAGAGTTTCGTGATCGTCGGTGCGAGGCGTCGTGCCACTGACCAGTCAAATGCACGGCCGGTGCCCCCGCGCAGGCTGTTGTGTTTCGTATCGAGCATGATGGCTTCGACTTTGTACTCGTTCGGGGTTTGCGGATCGAAAGTCTCCGACACAGCAAATGTTTTGATCACGTAGTAGTCAGCGGCGAGTTCGTGACAATATGCGGGCGACTCGTCGCCGTGGAGTTGCAGCCCTTTGATACCCGATTCGTCAGCAATGTCCTTTATGGAGGCGGCCTCCTCGTTAACGAAAACACCGACTGTTAATACTGAATCGGTTAGCTGCTCGATGATCTCCCGTGCATGTTGCGGCGTGATGTAGCGCGGGCTGGGTTTGTAGAAATTGAAGCCTAACGCGTCCGCACCCGCTGCAACGGCCGCGAGCTCGTCGTCGAGATTCGTAATGCCGCAGATCTTTACGAGTGTCATTGAAGACCTCTGAAACTGCGGAGCGCGGCTGCGGGATCGTCAGCGCGCATCAATGTCTCGCCAATCAGAAAACCGCGATATCCGGCCTCGTACAACCGTTGCAGATCGGCGGCGTTATTAAGCCCACTCTCACTGATCAATAAAGCATCAGCGGGCGCTTCCCTCGCGAGGCGGAGAGACGTGTCAAGCGACACTTCAAAGGTTCGCAGGTCGCGATTATTGACGCCGATCAGTTTCGCCCCGCACGCTGCGGCTCTCTTCATTTCCTCGCTCGTATGGACTTCGACGAGCGCATCCATTTGCAGTTCGTCTTCGGCGAGTCGTCTTAAACGCGCAAGCAGTTCGTCATCAAGCGCGGCAAGGATTAACAGAATCGCATCCGCACCAGCAGCGGCAGACTCATAGATCTGATACTCCTCGACGACAAAATCCTTCCGGAGCACCGGCAGATCGACTGTGGCTTTCACCTGCATGAGATCGGCGAGCGAACCATCGAAATAATCCTCTTCTGTCAGCACCGACATCGCAACCGCACCACCTGCCTGATACGCGCGCGCAATGTCGATCGGGTTCGCTCCTTCGCGAATCATCCCTTTCGAGGGCGAACGCCGCTTGAACTCGGCGATGACATTGATCCCATCACTCCGCAAAGCTGCGCGGAATGCGTGCGGCCGCGCGCGCGCCTTCGCCTCACGCACCCGTTCTCGTTTCTTCGCGATTATTTCAGACAGCACATTCATCTCAACACAGATCCGCCTTTATTCGCGGTTACGGTCCACTCGTCGCCTCGATCAGCAGTTCCAACTTGCGCCTCGCCTCTCCGGAATCAATCGCCTGCGCCGCCAGTTCCGCTCCCTCACGCAAATCACCCGCAGCCCCGCCGAGAAACAACGCCGCCGCGGCATTCATTATCACCAACGCTCTCGCCTCATCCCTGCGCTCACCACCCAACACATCCCTCACGATCTCTGCATTCGCATCCGCATCACCACCACGCAAATGCTCGATCGGTCCAACCTCAAACCCGAATTCCCTGGGCGCAATCTCAAACCTCTTCACTGCACCGTCGAGCGCCTCGGCAACGTGCGTCTTTCCCGCGAGTGTGATCTCATCAAGTCCATCTTCACCGTGCACAACCCACGCACGCTCGGTCCCAAGTCCTGACAACACGCGCGCCAGCTTCTCCGCGAGATCGTTGCGCCACACACCGATGATCTGCCGCGGCGCGCCTGCTGGATTACTCAACGGTCCCAACAGATTGAAGGTCGTATGAATCCCAAGTTGACGTCTAATCGCAGCCACTCGCGCGGTCGCTCCATGAAAGAGCGGTGCGAACATAAAACAGATCCCGATCTCGTTCAGCGCTTGCTCAGACACGAGCGGTATCGCCGAAACATTCACGCCGAGCGCCGTCAACAGATCCGCGCTTCCCGACTTACTACTCGCCGCGCGATTGCCATGCTTCGCGACGGGCAAGCCCGCCCCCGCGATCACAAACGCGGCCGCTGTCGAGATGTTGAACGTCTTCGCGCGACTCGAGCCCGTCCCCGCCGTGTCGATGAAGCACTGGTGTTGCGAAATCACGCGCACAGCTCGCGAGCGCAGCCCTTCAGCCATTCCCGTCAACTCGTCAACCGTCTCGCCCTTCGCTGCGAGCGCCACCAGGGCTCCCGAGATCTGCGCATCGGTCGCCTCCGCATCAAGCAACGCCTCGAGCAACTCGAAAGCCTCGTCGCGGCTCAGATCCTCGCCGCGTACGAGCCGCGCGAGGAAGTCAGTTAAAGGATGGATAGCCATGACGAGTGCGGCGAGTTAGAGCTTCAGGAAGTTGGCGAGCAGCTGTTTGCCGTCGGAAGTCAGGATCGATTCGGGATGAAACTGAACGCCCTCGACTTTCAGTTCACGATGTCGCAATCCCATGATGATGTCGTTCCCGGTTTCAGCCGAAATCTCGAGGCACGACGGCAGCGATTCTCTTTCAACAATCAACGAATGGTAGCGTCCAGCGAGAAAGCCATCATTCAATCCCGCGAAGATCGTCTTTCCGTCGTGCGAGACTTCCGATGCTTTGCCGTGCATCAACTCAGGCGCGCGAATCACTTTCCCGCCGAACGCCTGCCCGATCGCCTGGTGGCCCAGGCACACGCCGAGCAGCGGTATCCTTCCGGAGAACCGCGAGATCACATCCAGCGTGATGCCGGCATCGTCCGGCGTTCCCGGACCAGGTGAGATCACGATCCGCTCGGGACGCAGGTTCTGAATCTCATCGAGCGTGACGCGATTGTTTCGACGC
>DATNDM010000620.1:0-15649 GCA_035553235.1 Pyrinomonadaceae bacterium
GGCCTGCACCGTGAGATCTTCGCGGCCCGCGGCAACCGCGGCAACAATGGTCTGCGCTGCTTCGAGCAACGCCATCTGAGCAGCGACGCTGGGATTTGGATGTGCGGCAGTCCCCCGCGCCACCGATTGATCTTGAACGACCCGCGCCAGAAATGTCGGCACACGAATCTCTGCACTGATACTCCATAGCCCAACGCTGCATCCTGCCTGCTCAAGCCGTTCGACTAACGCGCGCGAGCGGTCGGGCAAAGTATGCAAATCAACTCTTACGGGCCAACCACGGCGATCCTTAAGTCCCGGATTCTCGACTCTCAACTCGCTCATTCGCGCTGCATGTCGCTCAATGTATTCGCAGGTCGCATGGACCAACGCTTCGGCGAGCGTAAAACCCGACGCCAGTCCATTGGTCGAGAAGGTGACACGGGCGCCACGAGCACTGTAGTAAATGTTGTTCTTCCCGGCATTGAACGAACACGCGAGTGCTGCCAGCGGAACCCAAATGGGACGGCCCTGAATCAAGTCGGCACACTTGTGCCAGGCAAACTCGAGATCCTCCTGATAGATTGAGTCGTACGGCAAGTCCAACTGCTTCGGATCGAGAACGTTTTCACTTTCGCGCAGAGCAGCAAACGAACTGACCAGCGGTTCGCCCGTAAATCGTTCCTGCGCCCACTTCTCCGTCTCTTCCATTACGCCGCCGACGATCGATCCTTCTTTCGTCTCACTCTTACCGGAGCCGTAACTGCTGGACCACACTCCGTCGGGTCGGGCCACCTGACTGACATGAATCCCATCCAGTTCGGTTAAGCGGTTGATCATTCCGATGCGGGTAACGCCAACAAGCGATTTCAGTCTCTCTGCGTGCTCGTAGGCTTGCGCGATAGGCAGAGAGAAACGTTGCTCTCCTCCAGATTTCGGCGCCGGAAACAGTCCGAAGTCTGCATCAGCATCATCGAGTGGCGGCGATGTTGAAATCGGAGTCTGAATGGACTGAGCTCGTGCCCTGGCGTTGGTCACCGTCTCCAGAAATGCTTGCAACTCAAGCTCTGCGACGCCGAGATCACTCAGATGTTCTCGCAATCGCTCCCAGCCGGGGATATTGTGCAGCCTGCTTAGTATTTGCCTTCCTACGCTTTCGTCTTGCGCGCGCCGTTCACCCGCACCCAACGATTTCAAACTGACGCATCTCATCGTCTCGCGCTTGAGGGCGAGATCATTCAGGAACAACTCGCTGCGCAGCGCCGCGAGGAAAGATTCGTCGGCCGTGCGCGCCAGTTGTGAGACCGTACGCGCGACCAGAGCTTCGTCGTGGAGGTGCTTGATCAGATCTCTGAAACCCAGGCCGAGATCAGTCATCGTCACGTGCACCTCTTCTTCGGTTTTCCAGCCCCAGGTGCGACACAAGCGGTGAAAGTCGGCCTGCAACTCTTCAAGTTGTGGTGCTTGAATCGAAGTCGACCCCTGTTTCATGCGGAGACGCGTCAAAACATTGCGTGCGTGATAATCGAAACGGCCAGTCAACTTCAGGAACAAAACCAGTTCAGAAAACGGAATGGCGTCGCCCATCTCCCAGATCAAAACCGGCGCGTCTATGCCTGTCTGGTTTGCGACTTTAACCCTCGCGAAGTCGTCAGCAGGGCCATAATCCGGGCGCGTTTCGACCCGTTTGCCACTCGAACTTTTTTTGCTTCCACTGTGCGCAGCATTAGCGATTCGCTCGAGTAACAATCTCGCATCATCTCTCTTGAGATCGAAGCTGTTCAATAGATTGAGCAGATCGGCCGCGTCCTCTTTGTCACTCAAACCAGCTTCTTTGAGAATCCATTGATAAGTTCGCGCCGTGTAGTGCAGTTGCTTTGCCGCCGCGAGAATGCGTTGGCCCACCGCGGCTGTGATCGTACCTGACTGCAGCAGCCGGTCGACGGCGTAACGCACATTCACGAGCGGAATCGTCAAGGGCACGAGCCGCTCAGGATCAAATACCAGCGCCACCTCGTCATCGCTGTCGATGGTGCCGCGGTGATACATTTCATAAATGTGGCCGACGCCCTGAATGCCGGGAACTTCTGCGGCGCGCAATGCCCCCATGCTGGAACTGCCGTAGATAGTTACACCACGTTGCAGCGCGTACAGAATCTCACGCGGACTGACTGCATCGTTTTGATGAAACACGCCGTCAATCAGTCCCACTACAGTTCCGGAATCCAACTGCGTGAGGTCGCCTCGTCTGCATGGCGCGCGAAAATCCGCATCGACGATCTGACGCGCCTCTGACAGCGGAATCGAAGGACCGACGAAGACGATTGGCAACTCGTGATCTGCCATGAGGTTTCAGCCGCAATGAACGTCGATCAGGCGTGGGCCATCTCCAGAAGGTCCTCGCTTTCGGTTGTTTGAAAAGCAGCGGGGCGGAAAACAGGCAGGAAGATGTAGCGTTCACGCTGATCGCTGTACATCCATTCGCGATCGATCAGAAGCTGTAGAAAGCGGCGAATCTTTTCCGGCTCGAAATTCGGAAACATCGCACAGATCTGTGGCAGCGAGCGATATTCGTCACAGTAGTCACAGATGGACGCCTGTGCTCCTCTCAGCGTCACGACAATCGGCTTGGAGGTGCGTCGATCCAGTATGCGGATGACGTCGTGTTCTTTCGTATACACCAGCGTGTCGGGTTGAAACTCATTTCGCCACTTCTTCAATTCATCGAGACACGCCGCAACAGCCTGCTTGAGACCCGCGTCAGCCCTGTCGTCGTGGTCAAAGGAGAACTTGTACGCCAACCGCTCGTGATTGATCTTCGGTGACGGAAACAACCGTTTGTACGACTCGTGCGCGCGAACGTTTTTGATGCCATAAGCCTGCGGGTCGATAAAGTATGGACTGAACCTGTCCAGCGACATCGGAATCACGTAAACCGGTGGATGCAGGTGGCGCAGCACGCGAATGGTCCTGAGCATCTCTTCATAATCACTCTGGGTTTCGCCGGGATTGCCATACAACACTCCATAGATCAGATGAAGATCGAGTTCGGTGCCCCATTTGATGAACTGCACCTGCTGAATGCCCGTGCATCCCTTTTTCATCAGTTCCAGAACATGGTCGCTAAAGCTTTCAATGCCCGGCTGCAGTGATCCCACACCCGCTGACTTCAGCAGCGTCATCTGCCATTTCTTCAAATTCGATTTGGTCTCGTAAAAGATCGATATCTGCCGTTCCGGCGGACGCTCGCTGTTGATCTCAGCCACCACCGGCAGGAAGGTCTTGAAGTAAGTCATGTCGATGATGTTGTCGGCGGCGATGAAAGTAGAGATACCGTACTGCCGCTCCTGGGCCAACAGTTCATCCAACACACGCTCCGGCGACTTCCGACGAAACGTCAGACCGCTCGCATTCAAGCCGCAGAACGAACAGAGATGCTTCTGTCCCCACCAACATCCTCTGGAGGATTCGAAATAGAGCACGGGCTTCAACGACTCTATCGCTCCGGCTTGCGCTACGTAATCCTCATAATCCGGATTCGGCAGTGAATCCATCTCGGTAACCGGACCTGACGGCTCTGTCTCGATAACTTCACCATCGCGCCGGAAAACTATTCCAGGACACGTTTCGAGATCGCCCTGCGCTCTGATCGTCTGCACGAGTTTGACGATGACGTCATCAGCTTCACCGCGCACGACAACGTCCACACAATCGAAACTGCGGGCCATTTCGGCTCCCATTTCACCGTCGCAGGCTGCGCCTCCAAACAAGATCGAGATGTTTGGATGTCGTTGTTTGATCGCGCGCGCCAGGTACAGGGACGGAAGAGTTTGATCAAACATCAACGAGAAGCCGACAATGTCGTAGTTCTCCCAGTTCACACGCTCGAGACACGCAGACAGGAATGTCGGCACCGCCTCTTCCACTATCTCCAGGCAGCGAGCCTGAAAATCTTCCTTGTTGCCGTAACGTTCGTCGGTTCCGGTCTCCTGCAAATACGAAAAGAGTCCGCGCGAGTAGTTTGGAATCTCACGCTGCAGGAACTCGTCGAGCGGAATATCAAAGTAATGCGGCGTGAAGAATATTTCGCCGCGATGACCACCGCCGCCGAGTTGGCTGATGAGACTGTAAGTTTCCACGCCGAGTTGTTCAGCGAATTGCAGGTTGAAGTGTCGAATTTCGCTCGGTATTCCCGCCCGCGCGAGTACGGCTTTCAGGGTGCTCACGCCCAAACTGCCGCAATGCACATCGGCCCAAGGCATGACGACGAAAAGCACGCGAGGCGAAACTTGTGATGGTTCAGAGGATTTCATATCAGACCTTCAGTCGGACTTCGGCTAAAGTTTTCCGTGTGCGGAGTAGGCACTCTGCGCGGCGGTCTCCGAGATACACTCAATGCGTGTGGGCCGCTGGATTTCTTCCAATACTGCGCAATGGTCGCGTACTCGCGCTTCACTGACGTGCCCGACTACGCGGGCGGTGAGTTGCTCGCGGCCGTTGGGCTCGTGCGTAATCAGCACTCGTGCATCGATCACGCCATCAAGTTGCAGGATGTGCCGTTCGATAATGCGCGGATAGATCGTGATACCGTGCAGTTTTTCTCCAGCGTCAACGCGCCCGTCAAGATACAGATGTCCTTCATCGTCGAAGTGGCCGTAATCAGTGCTTGCGACTACTCCGCCGACGTGCAGGAGCGCGCCGCCTGGTTGCCAGTAGAAACTGCGGCAGTCAGCTCCCGTCGTCGCGATCACGCCGATGCCCTCGGCATTAGTTTCCTGCAACCAGACTGGCTTTCCGGGAATGGGTCGGCCGATGTGTGTGCTATGACCCGGTTCGCGATCGAGTGCGATCGCGCCGGTTTCAGCGGTGCCGTAAATGTTCGCGATTCTCACATCGCGGAATCGATCACGAATCGTTCGAACTCGTTCGTGCGTGATGTACCCGGCACCGAGCAGCAACGCCGCACGCGACATATCGATCGGTTCTGGAGCACTCAGGCTACCGGCTGCAGTCACGCTCGGCACACTCTGGCAAATCACATGCTCTCGCTGCGCGACGGTCCATAATGGCCGCCAATCATGTGGGGGAAACACAAGCAGGTCGCGTTGCAGAAACACCGCCGGCAGAATGGCCATGAAGAACGCCGCTGAGAATTGCAACGGCAAACAGGTAGCCAGCGTTTCAACACGGTCCATGCGCTCGAACGTTGGCCCAAAAACAGCGGCGTCATAATGAAGCGCAACCAGTTCGAGTGTATCGGCATATCCGACAGGCACCTTCGGCGCACCCGTACTGCCGGAAGTGAGGATTCCCCAGAGCGGCCGGTCGAGCGGATCTTGAATGGCGCCTTCAATCTGATGAAGTCCCGGCGCCAACTCGCGCAGCGTGCCGAGTTCAGGCGCAGGCTTGGCCCACAACAGGAAAGTATCGGCGACTGTGGCCACGGCGAAGAATGAAACAAATGCTTCAAAGCCGCGCGTGGGATCGACCAAATATCCTTGTTGCGGCCGCACCTGTGACGCGCGCTTACGTCCGCGCGCAAGTAGCGCGTCCCATGAGACGAACTCACCCTCACAGAATAATCCGCGCTCGCGTGCCGAGCGTTGTCCAGAGGCTGCTGTTAGGAATCCGTTGAATAGTGGGCGGCCCATTCCACCCATCCTTTGATTGTTTGCGGGAAGTGGCCTCCGTTAGGAAACTCCAATCCCCATCTTGATAAATACGCCTGCACGGCCACCATCTCAATCGAATCGAGCTGGCGCAGCGGGTCGGTTTCCTGTAACGCCGTTTGCAGTCCCGCCAGCAATTCTTCACGAGGTGGTAGCGCAGCCATTGCTTGCAGTTTCCTCCCAAAAAGCCCGAACGATTTGATTGAATTCCTCAGGACGGTCGCAGCCGGGGATGTGTCCCGCATCCTGGATTACGTGCCCGCGCACATTTGGACCAAGGTTCGCAGCGCCAGTCGCGGCGTCGCGCTCGTTCGATTTCACCGCACCATTTGCAATCAAAGCCGGCCGTTGCAGCATGCTGAGCATGTTCGGGCTCACACATACATCCTCGTCATAGCGCTCTTGCACATCGCCGGTGTAGGCAGCCAGCGTTTCGGTCCAGCGCGCTCCGTGCGTCTGCTCGTACCACTGTGTCAACTGGTTGTTCTCAGCCGCAAGACGACTAAAACTCTCGAGCCACAGTGCAAAGACGTGCTGTGGCACACCAGGGGCAAAGCCAGTGAGCACCAGCGACTGCACGAGATCAGGCCGTTGCAGTGCAGACCGCACGGCGACCGGACTGCCAAGGTACGACGCTGCGATCACGTGACCCGGTCCGAAACGGTCCATCACCGCGAGTGCGTAACGAACAGCCGTTGCGACGAAGCGGGGATTGGCGTCGAGCGGGCAATCACCGTGTCCCGGCAAATCGACGGGCACGACTGCGAGTTCCTCTTTCCAGGCTCGCAGTTGTGGACCAAAGTGAATATGCGCAGTCGCAAGAAGACCGTGCAGAAAGTAGACTCTCTGTTGGCAGTTGCCTGTCATGAATACTCGAGGAAGAGATTTAGCCGCCGTAACGCGGAGCCGAGTCGGGAACAAGATGATTAAAAGCATCACGTCGCCGCAGCAGTAGCAGCAGCCCCGGCGAAATAATCAATTTCCCTGCCCTCTGCCTCGAGCTTGGCAAGGATTTCGCGCGGTCTGCGTAGATCGGCCACGATGAACTGCGATGTTTTGATCTCGTTGCGGGCGTGATCGTCGCGCCTGTACGGTGCGACATCGGGACTGCCCGGGCTGAACACTCCGCACAAATCGATCGCCTTCTTTTGAAACACCTCGTCTTCTCTGGTTGTAAGCACAAGCCGATGCTCAGGGCAGACCAGGGCCACCGTAGCCATCATCCGCAAATACTTGTCGTCGTCGACGCCCGACACGTTTTTGAGACCCTGCGCGGGACGCAGGCGCGGCAACGACACGTCAACCACCGCGCCGCGATTTGCCAAGTGCGTCACGTGAGAAACCAGATTGATGACTTCGGCTTCCGTATCTTGATGCAAGCCCACCAGCGTTCCCGGATTGACGTACCGGAATCCGGCGTCGAGCCAGTGATCGAATGAGCGGATGCGGCGATCGTAGTCGGACTTCGGAAAGCGTGGATCGTCACCCATGAAACGCGCGTAAGAGGAACGATCATAGGTTTCCTGAAAAACACACATCGTGACCGGATCGTCTTTCTCGATCCACTCGCCCAGTACCTCTATCTCATCAGGCACCATGCTTCCGATATTGAAGTAGATGCGTTCAAATCCGATATCGAACGCAGTGCGAATCGCCCAGCCGATGCGGAAGGCATTGGCGAGCCGAGTGTACTCGTCGCTGTACTCTCCAGTCAGAAATCCGACTCCACGAACATGTTCACACTCGTAGAGGATTCTCAACTGCTCCTCGAGAGCTTTCTTGCCGGCGAATTTGCGGATAAGTGCGGTATTGCTGCCACGCATCGCACACATCTTGCACTCAGAGTCACAGTGATTAGTTGTGTAGAGCGGCACAAACGTGTGCAACTGAGGAACGCGTGCGGAGATTCGATCCTTTGCGGCGGCGCTGATCTCGCTGGTCGAAATATTTTCATCGCGCAATATTGCGAGAGCAACGGCTGCCGGATGTAGTTCCTTATCGGCCTGGACCTTGAGTGCAGCTCGCGTGTCAACTAACTTCGCTTGCTCCTCGAGGATTGTTATATCGGGAAAGAGATTGTCGACCGTAGCGTCGTTTAGAGATGCTGATAGCATAGCTGAGGACTCCTGATCTGCAAGTGAAACTGTGGAGGCTTGCTTCGCTGCCAGCTCACATCGATGAGTGCAGGGTGTCGGTGGCAGCCATCCGCAGCAGGTGAAGTTTTTAGTTCAAACCGTCGGGTGCTGATCCTTGATTTTTATTCATCTTGTCAAGATTAACCTGGTCCAAGATGTTGTAATTGTTGTCGAGAAGTTTGAGGAGAACGTTAATTCGAAAACCTAATTGACGATGATCGGGGCGCATGATAGTATGCCGCGGCGCAAAACTCAAGCATCATTACCCCGCGATGGTGCAAAAAAAATACAACTTCAAGGATCCTTACAAGTAATGGTCCAAGAAGTTTAAGCCGATTCCAACGCTTCTCAACATTGGAGGAAGAAATGGCTCTGAATAAAGCGCTCACCAATGACTTTGACCTCAATGAATTGGATCTTGAGTCCCTCGAAATTTCCGATTTCCTTGACGAAAAGAAATTATCCAGCGCAGAAGAAATCGCAAATGTTATGGCCGCATCCTGCACGACGTGCGAATGCTCCTGTAGCGTTTCGACAATTCTGGTGATCAGCCCGGTTGACGGCAGCTGATATAAGCGGTAGGAACATTTCGAATATTTACTGCATGCTATTCTCTCCGGGCCTGCAGCTAAGTATTTGTCTTTTCCTTACCTAATTTAAAACAACTTATTCGGATCGGCAGTTGCAGTTTACTGTCGAACTGATTCACTCAGTCGAGAGCGAGAGTGAATTCGCTACGAGGGCAGCATATCGCGTGAGCGGTGTGGTTTTGCCGTGAGCTCGATAAAGTCTGGGCGACTTTTCTCGCTCTCGTCAATAATTAGGGATTTTCATGCCTACAATTCAGCCGGATCGAGGCGACGCAGCTACGAAAGCGGAGAGCGGCCTGAGTTCGTCGAACGATCAGGATCGACGGCTGCTGATGCTGTACGTCAATATTCCGTTTTGTCGTTCGAAGTGCGTGTTCTGCGATTACGTTCAGCCGATTCCCGTAGCTGATTTGCTCCTCACCGCGCAGGATTCCACGCGGCAGCGCTACATTCGCGCGTTGTGTGAAGAGATACGTGTACGCGGCGCCGAGTTTAAGAGCAAAGACCGGCTCCCTTACGTCATCTATTGGGGCGGTGGGACTGCCAGCATCCTCGAACATGACGAAATCAAAGCAGTCATGCAGGCGCTGCAAGCGTCTTTCGACCTGGACCAGGTCGCCGAAGCAACTATCGAATGCAGCCCTGATACGATCGATCCCGAGAAGCTCGAGTTATTTCGCAGTTTCGGCTTCAACCGATTCTCAACCGGCGTCCAGTCGTTTGACGATGAACGTCTCCGCACTCTAGGACGCCGACATACGGCGGATGAGGCGCGTCGCGCGGTGGATTGGGCCCGCGCTGCCGGGTTTGAAAGCGTAAACATCGACATCATGTGCGGGTTCCCGGATGAGACGCTCGACGAAGTGCGCTATACAGTTTCGGAAGCACTGCGTGTAAAACCAGATCACCTTTCCTTGTATTCGTTCCGCCCGACTCCGGGTACGACTATGCGGTCGATGATCGATCGCGACAACAAAGATCTCTATTTGGCTAACCAAAAGATCTCTTTCAATCAGGGACGGAAGATGATCGCTGAAGCAGGATATTCCGAATATGCTTCAGGTTATTTCGGACGTCCTTCCCTTTTCGTTGTTAAGTATTTTCAAATGACGGCGGAGCTCGTCGGCTTTGGATCGGGAGCCATGTCACTATTCGATGGCCACTTCCGCACCCACAACAAGGGTAAGCTCGAGGACTACATTGCTCAACCGACTAACTACGACGTTGATCTTCCGGCCAACGCCGACCCGGTTGTTATCTCGAGCCTGCGAGCCGGCTTGTCCTATTTTGATGGCGTGCTGCGAGACCAGTGGCGCGACTCGACGGGTACGGAGCTCGACGATGTACTAGCTCGACCTTCTGTGGCGCCTTTAATCGATTACTTGCGTGGTCGCGGCCTTGAAGAAGACAAACGCGGTTTGCGTCTTCCTCCGGATCAAGTCGGCAATATTCTCATTGACCTGAACTTCCGTTTATTGGGCCAGATGAGCGCGCCGGCACCCGTGAAAATCAGGAACACGCAACGACCCAACCATTCGATTCCCGACGCGGTTTCTCATCCTTTGGAAATTCAATCGTAAAGTTATAACGACATGACAGACGCTATCGTTGTTGAAGATCTTCACAAGAGTTACGGTGAGGTCAAGGCGCTGAATGGACTCAGCCTTACCGTGCAAGACGGTTCAGTGCATGCGCTTTTAGGTCCGAATGGCTCCGGCAAAACGACACTCGTGCGCATCCTGGCTACACTGCTGCGACCTAACAGCGGAAAAGCGTCGATGTATGGCGTCGACGTGACCGCGGCGCCGCACCAGATCAGGGCCTGGATCGCGCTCACAGGCCAGAGCGTCGCAACCGACGGCACACTCAGCGGCCGTGAAAATCTCGAATTGATCGGCCGCCTGCGCCGCCTTGATCGCAACACAGCTCAACGACGGGCGAAGGAGTTGCTCGCCGCATTCGAACTCGAGGACGCCGCTAATCGCGTCGTGCGGACCTACTCCGGAGGTATGCAACGTCGTCTCGATCTGGCGATGAGTCTGGTCACTCTGCCGCGAGTCTTATTTTTGGATGAGCCTACAATCAACCTCGACCCGCATTCTCGTCACGTGATTTGGAAACACATCGAGCGGTTCGCGCGCGCCGAGGGCGTCACGGTCGTGCTTACCACGCAATATCTCGACGAGGCCGACCGGCTGGCCGACCACGTAACCGTCATCGATCGCGGCAAGACGATCGCCGACGGGACACCTGATGAACTCAAGGCCCGAGCGAGCGGTGATCGAATCGAGATCACGCTTAGCAATGGAACGGATTTGCAACAGGCCGAGCAGTTGCTGGGCCAACACAGCGACGGCGCTGTCACGGTCGATGTCGACGCATTACAACTGGTGGCGCCCGTCACCAGTCACATCGGCGTCTTGCCTCGCGTGATTCGTGCTCTGGACGAAGCGCATATCGAGGTGGCCGATCTTGCGATTCGGAGGCCGACACTTGACGACGCCTTTCTCGCGTTGACAGGACATAAAGCTGAAGATCAACGTCATAAACGAACGCCGCGCGGTGCCGCGAAAAGTGCAGGAGCATAAATGCAGCCGATATCCGATTCACTCAATGTCAGCCAACGTTTGGATCTGAAACACGATTCGCCCAGCCTGCGGTGGTGGTTTAACGACGTATTCCTGCTGGCGCAGCGTAATCTCAAACGCATGTTGCGTTCGCCGGACCTAATCTTCTATGCCGTGGTCCAACCCGTAGTGTTCATCCTGATGTTCGTATATGTGTTTGGGGGCGCAATCAAGGTCCCGAATCTCGACTACAAACAATTCCTGATGCCGGGCATCTTCGTCCAGACGATCGTCTTTGGTTCAGTGGCGGCAACGGCTATCGGCGTTGCGCTGGATATGCAGCGCGGCATCATGGATCGTTTCCTCTCCATGCCGATCAGCAGTTTCTCGGTTTTGCTTGGACGACAGTTATCAGAGATTCTGCGCAATATCGGTTTGGTATGCGTCCTCACGATCATGTCGTTAGTGGTCGGCTTTCGATTTCACGGCAGCTTGCTCAGCGTACTGGGTGGGATAGGCCTGTTGTTGTTAGTCGGTTTTGCGTTCTCCTGGGTAGCGACATTCATCGGGCTGGTTTCAGGGAGCGCCGAGGCAGCGCAGAGCGCCGGTCTCATGTGGCTCTTTCCGTTCACGTTTGTGAGCTCTGCGTTTGTGCCTACCTCCACCATGCCCGGCTGGTTGCAGCTTTATGCCAAGCACAGTCCGATCAGCGCAATGGCAGACACTTTGCGCCATTTATTCAATGGACAGCCCACAACCGGCTCCTTGTGGGAAGCGCTGATCTGGTCCATCGTCATCATTGCGATATTCATGCCGCTCTCAATTCGACGATTCCGGCGAGGCAGGGCATGAAATCCATTCCGGCCAGGAGTCATGCGGAGCAAGGGCTGTTCGCTAACGTGGCTAACTGGTTCCGCCGCCGTTCAATAACTTCAAAAACAAGTTACGCAGCAGTCGTTCCAACTACGGAAGCGTCGACTTGGACCGAGCTGTGCGTCACCGCCGAGCCTGCTGTGCAGGATCAATTGCTGATCGAAGTGATTGCACCTTTCGTGCGCCCCAAAAATAACGACGGCAACTCACGCTCGGTAGTCTTCATGCGAGAAAGGGTCGACAAGACGCCCCGATTGCGCGTGTGGATAGACCAAGCATCCAGCACCGAGTTAGACGATCTTTTGGTTGCGGCAAAGTCACGTGCGAGCGGGGCGCGTTTCGATGTGCTGCCAGGAGTGTCCCCGCACTTCGATCAAGGCCCATTTAGCGGCACCCTGGCAACGTCGTTCTTTATTGATCTGCTCACGGATGCGACACCGCTGCTGCTCGATCGGATCGAAGCGATAGCCGCCAAGCGCGTGAGTCGGATGGCCGTCGCGCTGGACATGATGGTGGCGCAGCTTCCGGCCATCGACATCGCTCGTGTCTTTCCCGAGCGGTACCCGTACGCCAGGAAGGACGCGGAGTTCCCGGTCGCTTTTCCGGTGTACCGTTCACACGCAGATGGATTCTTCGTGCTGAGCAAGGATCCGGTGCAAGCGCGAGCGCAGCTTGACGCTCAGTATGAGCGCACGCGCGCAGCACTTCACGAACGCATCACCGCCGTATTGTCACAGTTCAAAGGTGGGCCAATAGTCTCCGAGGCCGGCCAGCAGTGGCACGAACTCGCCGGCAAACATCTGCTGCGGGCCGATGAGGCTATCCGTAGCGGGACGCTGATAGTGAGATGGGACGAAGGCTATTTAGGTGATTCGCATAGTTTGGCCGGCAGCTTGTTCCACCGCCTCGTGCAACATGCGCCCGGACTTCGTTCGTTTCTGCGTCTCGATCCCGGCTATCTTGCAGCGCGGACGATGCTGAGCGGCCTCTATCTCGTACTCAACAACCTGGGGCTGCGGCTCGTCGACCGTGTCTTTCTGTGCCACGCGATCAGTCGCTCCTGTGAAGATGTTTATCACGTCGAGGCGACTTCTATCATTCGAAATCTCGCGCGCTTCTTCGCGTCGCGGCGCGCGGCACGTCGAGCCTGATCGCCCACCTTAATCTAAAGATGTCATCCGCTGATGCTTTATCCAAATCCTTTAAGACCCACGACTCGTCTCGACAGCAGATTCTGTGGAATGAGTCGTTGAGCCTCTGGCGCGTGCAGGGACAAGCAGCCGCACACACCGCGCTCACGGATGAGCACCTCGACGTGTTTCGTGAGCCGCCACCTGATTCCACATTTCCGGACAATTACACTCCATCAGCAACGGAATTTTTGTCGTCGTGGTTCTCGCGGCAGCCTCGTGAACATCACCATATCGTCAGACGTCATTTGATCAGGCCTTATCACGAGCAGTCGATCACGGCGTTGGAGCAAATGCTTGATGAGGTCGCGAGGGGCTGCGCTGCGAAACTGACGGACGACTGTGACCTCATCAGCGACTTCCTGATGCCATTTTGGCTGCGCGGCACTGCGAACATGCTCGCCGTTCCCGAAGATCAGCACCAGAAGCTGGCCAAGGTCGTGACGTCTCTCAGCACGGTACTCGAACGACCACAACTGGATGAAAATGCGGAGCGAGTTACGGTCAACTGCCTTCGGTATCTGCGCGCACTCGTCGAAGACTTGTTCAATCAGGAGTCGCCGCCTGCGATTGTGTATGCGCTGCGCGAACTGCGTACGGACCAACAAGCCGGCGGCATTTGGTCTGTTGTCTCAACTCTCGCACAGTTGCTGACAGCCGGACTGCAACCAACGATTACGGGAGTGGCAACAACGTGGCGCACTCTTCATGCTCAACCCAATCTCCGCGACCAAGTCGTAAATGGCGAGCCGGATGTTTCCGACGTTGTTGATGAAGTGCTGCGATTGCACCCGCCCTTCCCCTTCCTGCATCGCTGGGTGCAACAGAGATGCGAGTGCCACGGAGTCGTGCTCGAGCGCGGAGCGCATGTATTGATTGATCTGGGTGCGGCGAACCGTGACCCGGCGGTGTTCATCGATCCGGACGACTTTAGCCCCGGTCGAAAAGGGGGAATGGACCTGTCTTTCGGTCATGGAGCGCATCGTTGCCCGGGAGCGGCATTGGCGCGTCTGCAAATCCGAATTGCGCTGCGCACCCTGCTTTCACTACAGCCGCCACTTGTTCCTGTTTCCATTGAGGCTGAACCCGGCACCGTGCGCACAGGTCACCTCACAGTCGTGAAATCATTGCCTTGCAGGCGTGAGGCTTAGATTGCTGGAGAACCTTGGCTCAACGACATTGAAGGTACGTCCGGACGTGTTCTTCGTCCGCAGCGAAGACGGCGTGTGGGTGCGCAACAATGCCGGGTCGTTTTTTGTTAAGGGTCGGGGATCGTACGAACTGGTGCGCTCGTTGCTCCTGAAGCTTGACGGCACACGAACGCTGGATGACATCTTCGCCGGCGTTGCTTCGCCACAGCGGACGGTGCTTTATCAGCGGATAGTGGAACCGCTGATGCGCAGCGGATTCATATTCGAATTCCGCGCCGCGGCAGAACCTGTGCCGGCGTGGATCGAGTCGCGCTATCAGGAACATATTGCTTTCCTCGAACAGTATGTGGACCAACCCGTCGAGCGACTGCTGCAGGTTCGTTCACAGCCGGTGGCCTGTGCCGGTTCAGGCATCGTGCTGCGAGCCGTTGCGGTCGCGCTGGCTGAGTTGGGTTTCGGGCAGGTAAAGGTGTTAGCTACTGATGACGATTCCAATTTGCTCCGAGAAGTGGTTGAAGGCGTCACCCGCCTGGACGAACGCGCTGAGTGGAGCCTCGACTTACATTCGAAGCCGCTCGATGAACTGCTAAGCGTACCTGCCGCGGGCATCGTGTTGGCGACTGAGAGTACAGACTATGAAGCAATCGGCAACGCGGTCACGAAGCTGCGCAACAGGGGCGCTGCCGTCGCGGTCGTCGCTCCGGCAGGCAATCTCCTGGTCGCGTCGCCCGTCATGACGAACGAAGAGTGGTGCTGGGAGTGCTTATACCGATCTGTAGTGGCTGATCAATCGATTACGCCAGCTCCTGCTTCAGCTGCTCTCGCGGCGTTTCAGGTTGTGCAACGCCTCTTCTGCCGCTTCGCCGGACCGCCCGTGCCGGAAGACCGTTACTTCACCACCGTCGATTGCCGCACGCTGACCGTACAAGCACATCAGCCTCGACAGCATGAAGCATGTCTGAAACATCCTGCCGCCACATTACATCCCCTCGCGTTCGATGATGTTGAGTCGGATCCTGCGCCGATCCGCCCGGACATACCGGCGTCTCATGACGTGGACGAGTTGATTGCTGTGCAAGATCGTATTGTCGAGTCATCGAACGAGTTGACTGACCGCGTGACCGGACCATTTTTGTCGATTGGTGAGGAAGACCTCGTACAGCTACCACTGTCCGCCAGCCTCTGCCGGATTCGCGGGCCACATAACCTGCCCGACTCGACCGAGATAAAGAGATTCGAATGCCGAGGGTTTGCGCCACGCGAAGCGCGCAATCAAGTCGTGCTGCTGGCGCTGGAATGGTTAGCCGACATGATTGCGAAACAGCGGGCCGAACACGCGACTCTCGTTGCCATCGGCGCCGGATGGTCGCCTGGTGAAGCAGTCTATCGCGCGTGGGCCGCGGCTTCACTTCGTCACCTCGAACACGGCTCATTCTCCGATCGCTGCGACGCGAAGCAGTGGTCCACCTCACCTGCGCGGCGGTTTCTGTTGGAT
>DATNDM010000621.1:0-3629 GCA_035553235.1 Pyrinomonadaceae bacterium
TGCGTGCACGGCAGCCGACGTCGCGGGAATTCTCGCGAAGAAACGTCAACACGTGACGAGTTACGTAATCGAAGTGGCAGGAACGCGTCGTGATGAGTATCCGCGCAGTTACACGTCGATGAACGTTCATCACATCATCACGGGCAAAGCGATCTCCCCGAAAGCCGTCGCACACGCAATCGAACTCTCCGAAACGAAGTACTGCAGCGTCGCGGCGACGTTGCGACCGCAGGTAGAAATCCAAACCACATTCGAGATCATCGAAGAGTCAACAAACGAGACGCGGGAGTAATTCAGGGTGTTAAAAGTCTTCGTCGCATTTTCTCTTTGCGTATTGGGTGCCTTTCCCACAGTCGCAGCGAATCGGACCTCAGCTCCCAGTGCAAAACAGGCTGCCAGCGAAACGACGCTCGCCGCGGTGCGGCGCAGTGATGCCGCCGATCGCGACGCCAACGGAAACCTCAGGAAGCTCGCTCCGGCCGAACACATGCGACGCGCGGCCGTGTATCTGAGCGTTCGTGCGTTTGCTGAAGCACGTGCACACTGGCAGACACTGCTCGACAACTATCCGCAGGATCCGCGCGTGCCCGAAGCGTTGCTCGGAATCGGGCGTGCTTATTTTCTCGAAAAGGTTTATCCGGAGGGTTATGACGTTTTTAACCGACTCGCCCAGCAGTACAGCGGTACGAAGGAAGGTCGCGAAGCGTTGAACTTCAGCGCGGCTTCCCTGCTCCGCATGGGACGGTTCTCGGAGGCAGCCGCGCGTTACGCTGAATACGTGGATCGGTTTCCTGACGGCGAGCGGATCGACACTGCGCACTTGAACGTCATCGACACGTTGCGCGAAGCAAACAAGCCCGCGGAAGCGCTTCAGTGGGTCACAAAAACAAGGCAGCGATTTGCTGGAACCGCAGTCGAGACGAACGCGATGTTCGCGGCGCTGCGCCTGTACGTAGCTGAAGATCAGTGGGCTGACGCAGTGAGCATGGCTGATCAGTTGTTGCAGCGCTCGTTTCCGAAAGCAGTGCTGACGTCGCGTGCTGAAGTTGCGTATCTCAAGGCGTTCAGTCTCGAACACGCGGGACGAAAAGAAGAGGCGTTAACGGCTTATTTGACGGTGCCGGACAATATCGATTCGTACTACGGCTGGCTTGCGACCCAGCGATTATCGGCACTCGCCGGACCAGCGCGTGCCGAGATCGTCGCGCAACGGGAGGAGCGTGTGAACTCCGCGATTGATTCAGTCGCCGATGATTATCCCGCGCCGTATCGTCAGGCGATCTTGAGTGCAGCCAAAGCTCGTAAAATCGATCCGCGTTTCATCCTTGCTTTGATTCGCCAGGAGAGTGTCTTCAAACCAATGGCAAAATCGCCGGCGGGCGCGCGCGGGTTGTTGCAATTGACGATGGATGCGGCTCAGAAGTATGGACCAGGCGCGGGTTTGAATACGCTGCGCGAGAATCAACTCTATCAGCCTGAGACGTCGATCATGGTCGGTGCCCAGTACATCCAACACTTGAGCACGTTGTTCCCGGGGATGCTCGAGCCCATCGCTGCCTCTTACAACGGCGGCGAAGACAACGTCGCTCGCTGGCTGGAGCGCTCAAAGCGAAACGACCCCGGCGTGTTCACGGCCGAAGTCGGATTCGACGAAACGAAAGGTTACGTCCAGAAAGTCATGTCAAACTACCGCGTGTACCGCCGGCTCTATACAGCAGATCTTAACCGCAGATGAACGCAGATCGGCGTTCATCCGCGTGCATCCGCGTCCTTAATACTTAGGCTCAGGACAGAACCCTCTCGACTCCTCACGTCGAGATCGATACTCATACCTGATCGTCACTTCTCCAGCCGCCCGCGAATCCAGATCCATATCAACCCATCGCACATCGTTGCGAACATTTCTCCCGATGCCTGTCGCCGCCTTCTCATCGTTTCCGCGACTCATCGATTGTGGCGCCTCCATCTTGTCACGAGTCACCGGATACTCCGGAGGCGTGATCGGCACGGGTCGACTTCGCTCACGGAAGAACACGGCCGAGATCACCCCGAGGTTCGCAGTCTGGCCGAGCTTCGCTCCGTACGAATCCCGTTCGTTCGTGAAGTAGAACCGGCGCGCCCGCTCGGAACTCATTTGCCAACCGCTGATCGTTATCGTCTGATACGGCTCGATCACCCATTTGCTCGCATTCCATGCGGACGTGTGACGTGCGTCGATGGTGTTGAGCCCGTCGACCGAAAGCGCTACAGCGACGCGATCCGGTGAATCGTTACGCAGGCGAAGTTCGTATTCGGCACCCTGGAGGGCTTCTACATACGTCCGCCCACGCGCGTAGTATTCTTCCAACGGGCGTCCGTTAACAACGACTTCGAGTTGAAAGTTTGGATAGGCTTTGGTGGTGCGTTCCGGCGCGTTCTGTGACCCTGCATTTCCGAGGCCCAGCACAAGTGCAAATATCATCAACCAGGTCATGTCATCCTCCTCGAATTCAGGAACGTTCCGGCTTCGAGTTCCTTGCACGTGGTCTTACTGGCCCGCCTCTTGCTGGAAAAGCGGTGGCCACGTCCAACGGGCCCGGAATCGAACAAGGACAGGGGGTTTTTGGTTGAGTAAAATCGTTGAGAACGCTACAATTGCCCGCCACTCCTTGGCGATGAAATACCGACAACTGTCGTCTGAACCATCAAGTGAGGCTTGAGAAAGAATGGAGTATGCCCTAACTGCAACCAAGAACGAGGCGCCCGCCGGCAGCTATTACGACCGCATCGCGCGCCTCTACGATCTGACCTTCAAGGTGAATGGTTATGGTCGGTCTTTGGATCAATACTTTGCCGCGCATCCGCTGCCGATTTCGCGCGGAGCAAAGATTCTCGACGCCGGTTGTGGGACCGGCCTGCTCACGCTTGCCGTACTACGGTCGATTCGTTTTCCAGTCTCGATTACGGCGCTCGATTTGTCTTCGACGTCAGTGGCGGCGGCGCGCAAGTCGCTCTACTACAGTTCCGGACGCAAGCGTGATGTGACGTTTACGCAGGGAAATTTGTTGTGCTTGCCGTTTGCGGACGAGTCGCTTGATTTGGTGGTGACTGCGGGGGCGCTTGAGTATGTGCCGCTCGCGGAAGGCATAAACGAACTGGCGCGCGTGATCGTGCCGGGCGGACACCTACTGCACTTGCCTGTGCACCCGAGTTTCATTGGAGTCTGCCTCGAAATACTTTTCCGATTTAAGAGCCATCCACCACGCGAGGTGAAGGATCAGACAGAGCACCACTTCCGGATCGTGCATCAATACCGATTCCGGCGTCGCGAGGCGATCGGCTGGAGCAAGACCGCTATTCTGGCACAAAAGGTCTAGCCAAAAGAAGATCACAAAAAGCACAAAGAAGATCACAAAAGGCACAGAGAGAACTATTCAGTAAGAGCAGTTCTGTTTGTACTTTTTGTGATCATCTTTGTGCCTTTTGTGATCTTCTTTGTGCTTTTTGTGATCCCTATTGTGGCACGAGGCGCATGATGCGATCGTCGTCTTCCGTGGGCTTGCCTCGGCCGTCACGGTTTGAGGTCGAGAAGTAAAGATAGCCGTCCGGTCCTTCGGCGACGTCGCGGATGCGGCCGTATTCCTTAACCA
>DATNDM010000622.1:0-10480 GCA_035553235.1 Pyrinomonadaceae bacterium
GGAAGACCTGCACTACAGCAAAGACCATGAATGGGTAAGAGTTGACGGTGATCAGGCCATCATCGGCATCACTGATTATGCGCAAAACTCTTTGGGTGACGTAGTGTACGTCGAGTTGCCAAAGGCCGACGATGAATTTGCAGCGAATGAATCATTCGGCTCCGTCGAATCAGTGAAAGCAGTCTCCGAAGTCTTCACTCCCGTCACCGGCGTAGTGGTAAAGATTAACGAATCGCTCGCCGATGAACCTGAAACAGTTAACTCGGATCCGTATGGCGATGGCTGGATGATCCGTGTGAAAATGTCGAATCCAGGTGAGGTCGATAGTCTGTTGACCGCCGCGGAGTATGAAGATTTTACGAAAGCTGAGAGCGAATAACGTTGCGCTACATTCCTAACTCGCCGGAAGAGCGCGTCGAAATGCTCGAAGCAATGGGGCTCGGATCGGCCGAAGAATTATTCGATTCCATTCCTGAAGATCTGCGTTTGCAGCGGCCGCTCAACACGCCCGCCGCGCTTTCGGAAATCGAACTACTCGACCGCTTTGAACAACTGGGCGCGCGCAACGCCGGTGCTCGTCGCGTCAGCTTCATGGGCGGCGGCGCTTACTCACATTACATTCCGACGGTCGTCGATCACATTCTTCAGCGCTCCGAGTTTTTCACTGCCTACACGCCTTACCAGCCGGAGATTTCACAAGGCACACTGCAAGTTATCTTCGAGTTTCAAACACTCGTCTGCCAGTTGACCGGCATGGAAGTCGCGAACGCTTCGATGTACGACGGCTCAACCGCACTCGCCGAAGCCGTGCTGATGGCAGAGCGCGTGACGAAGCGATCGAAAGCGATTGCTTCAACTGCGACACACCCCCAGTACCTCGAAGTAATTCAAACTTACGTGCAGCACGCCGGCATTCATCTGGAACTGGTTCCGTTCGACGAAAAGACGGGCCAGTCATGGCAGGCACTCGCCGCGGCGGTCGACGATGAGACAGCGGCAGTCGTGGTCCAGTCCCCAAATTTCTTCGGCTGTATTGAAGACCTGTCAGCACTAGCCGATGCCGCGCACGCCAAGGGAGCGTTGCTGGTAGTTGCGATCACTGAGGCGATGTCGCTGGGACTCTTGAAATCACCCGGCGAGAGTGGAGCAGACATCGTCGTCGCAGAGGGGCAGTCTTTCGGCGTGCCGCTTTCCTTCGGTGGTCCTTACGTGGGACTGTTTGCGACGCGTGAAAAATACGCGCGACAAATTCCCGGGCGCCTCGTCGGTGAAGCTTACGATAAGAAAGGCCGTCGCGGTTTCGTGCTTACGCTGGCCACGCGCGAGCAGCACATACGTCGTGAAAAAGCCACGTCGAACATCTGCACGAACGAAGGACTGATCGCGCTTGCGGCCACCGTTTATCTCGAGACGATGGGCCGACGCGGTGTGCAGGAGGCAGCACACCAGTGCGCACAAAAAGCAGCGTATGCAGCACGTGTGATAGCAAAGCTGAATGGCTTTTCATTTCCCTTCACCGGCCCTTATTTCAATGAGTTCGTCGTGCGTGGGCCAGGTCGAGCATCGGATTTGCTTGCGCGTCTCGGCAAAGAGAAAGGGATCGATGGCGGGATCGCGTTGTCGCGGTTTATGCCGGACCGGCCAAATGATTTTCTGGTGTGCGTAACCGAGACAAACAGCCGCGGGCAGATTGACGCGCTGGCTGCCGGGCTTTCTGAATTCAACAAGGGTTAGTGAATGGATAAAGGGTTTTCTCAAGCAGAGGCGCAAGAAACTGCTTCTTTATGACCACAGCGATTACAAAAGTTACCAGTCATATCAGTCAGAACGAACAGCTCATCTTCGAGCGCTCGCAAACCGGCCGCATCGGCTACCGCCTGCCGGCGCTCGACGTCGATGAAGTCGAGCTGAACATCCCGAACGAATTTCGTCGTGACGACGATCTCGAAGGCATGCCCGAAGTGAGCGAAGTCGACGTAATCCGCCACTTTGTTCGCATGTCCACCTGGAATTATTCAATCGACCTCGGCATGTACCCGCTGGGCTCGTGCACGATGAAGTACAACTCGCGACTCAACGAAAAAGTCGCGCGCATCGCCGGCTTCGCCAACCTCCATCCGTTAACTGAAGAACACGACGCACAGGGCGCGCTGCAAGTCATCTACGAACTCCAGCAATACCTCGCTGAGATCACGGGACTACCCGGAATCTCGCTGCAACCGGCCGCAGGCGCGCACGGTGAGATGACCGGCATCATGATCATTCGCGCGTTTCTCGACGCGCGCGATGGAGCCGCGGCGTCACACCGGCGCACGATGCTGATCCCTGATTCAGCGCACGGGACCAATCCGGCATCAGCGCATCTCTCCGGCTTCTCAGTGAAAACGATCCGCTCGACTGCCGAAGGACTTACCGACCTCGATCACTTGCGTGAACTGTGCGCACACGGCGAAGTTGCCGGGCTGATGTTGACGAATCCAAACACGCTCGGGCTCTTCGAACGTAACATCAAACAGATCTGCGAGATCGTCCACGAAGCGGGCGGCCTCGTCTACATGGACGGTGCGAACATGAATGCCCTTGTCGGCGTCGCGCGTCCCGGCGACATGGGCGTCGATGTCATTCACCTGAACCTGCACAAAACTTTTTCGACGCCGCATGGCGGTGGTGGACCAGGCTCCGGCCCATGTTGCTGCACGAAAGAGCTTGAGCCGTACCTGCCGGTTCCGCGCATCGTGAAGTCTTCTGATTCGACGTACGCGCTCGACTACGATCAGCCGAAGTCAATTGGTCGGGTGAAAGCGTTTTTCGGAAACTACGGCATGATGCTGCGCGCGCTGTCTTACACGCTGACTCACGGCAACGATGGTCTTCGTGAAGCGACCGAAGCCGCGGTACTCAATGCGCGCTACGTCGCGGCTGGTTTGATTGATGATTACGACAAGCCGTTCGCGGGCGCGCCGATGCATGAAGTGGTGTTCACCGATAAACGACAGACGCGCAAGGGTGTGCACACGCTCGACATCGCGAAGCGTTTGATCGACTACGGCTTTCATCCGATGACGATCTACTTTCCCTTGATCGTGCAGGGTGCGATGCTCATCGAGCCGACTGAGTCAGTGGGCCGGCAGGAGCTGGATCAATTCATAGCTGCGATGAAGTCGATAGCGGTTGAGGCTGTTGAGAATCCCGAATTGGTTTTGAATGCACCGCACGATACGCGCGTTGGCCGGCTTGATGAGGCTGCCGCCGCGCGGAAACCGATCTTGCGTTGGAAGAAGAACGAGTCGTAAACAGGATTTACAAGATTTTTCAGGATTTACGAGGAATTCTGAGTAGCGCCAGACGCTCCACGGGCCGCCCGTTCAAGATGTGCTCCTCGACGATCTCCGAGACATCGTCCGCCCGCACTTGCGCGTACCAAACACCATCCGGATAAACCAGCACGGCCGCACCAACAGCACAAAATCCCACCGACGCACATTCCGTCAGCACCACCGTCCCATTCGGACTGCATCCCTTCGATACTTTCCCATACTGCAGCCCGCGTCCTTTCAGCTCGCGCTCGAACGCACTCTTCACTTCCGCACTATCGTTCGCCGAACACGACTTCCCCGTGCACACAAACACGTGATACTGAATCGACGCCGCCGCAATCGGCGCAAGCTCAATTAAACGCTCGCAATCTTCAATAAATTCCACGTCGCTCATGCTAGCACCTTTTGTACTTTTTGTGCTTCTTGTAGAATGAAACGTCGAGCGCCGCTCGACTTGTGCGATCGGACGTTTAGTTTAGTAACGATTTATGGCAACCGGCCTGGTTATCCACATTTCCTCGGGCGAAGACCGGCATACCGATATCCTCTCCGACGACAACCTTCGCATTGGTGCTTGCGAGACTTGTGATCTGCGGCTCCGCTCTTCCAGTCTGCCCAAAAGTGCCGCGAACGCTGTGCTGCTGGAGTTGACCCGGCAAAACGGGTCTTATCGCGTGACGGGTTTCGACCCTGTCGTTTCGCTCACGCAGAACGGCGAGCCCGTCGTCTCGGGGAACGAGATCCGTGACGGCGACGAGTTTCGCATCGCCGACTCGGACATCGTGCTCCACTTTTTCCCGGTGCGCGATCTGCCCGCCGTCGTTCCACATCCAACGCGCGAAACGCATGTCGCGCCGTTTATCGAAGCCGCGGCCATCGAGTCCGCGGCTACCGCAAGACGCGACGACGCGAAGGTCTTTCTACGCGAATTTACGCGTGAACTGGTCCGCGAGATCAATCCGAGCACGAAGTTGGTCACGCTCGCAATCGCCGTCATCCTCGTCGGCGGCATGCTCTATCTCGGATTCGCGATGTACAAGGAGTTGCAGCGCAGTCGCCGGCTGATCGCGGAACAGGGAGAGCAACTCGGCAAGATGCGGGATCAGGTCTCGAAGACCAGCGAACAGATCATCAACATCGACGAATCAAACAAACAGATTCAGTACAGCCTCTCACTCGCGGTAAAACTGCGCGCTGAGTATGGCAGCGGCGTTTGTCTTATCGCCGGTTCTTATTACTACGTCGAGGCGGGAACGGGCCGCCCGCTCCGTTACGCCGAAACACAGTTGAATGACAATGGCGGCGCGGTCCAGAGTGGCGGTCAGGATGCTTTAACTCCGGAAGGCAATGCGGCCATCGCTGAGTATGAATTCGTCGGCAGCGGATTTCACGTCGGAAACGGTTATGTGCTCACCAATCGTCACATCGCTCAGCCGTGGATTGCAGACGACCGCGCGCAGAGCATCATCGGCGGCCTCAAAGCACAGCCGCGTCTCAGAAAATTGATTGCTTACTTCCCCAACATCACGCAGGCGATTCCACTCAAGTTCAGAGGCGCTGCGCAAAGAGACGACCTCGCCGTGTGCAGCCTGGACATCCCCGAGGTTCCGGAAACGATCCCGAGCCTCCCGTTGGAAGCTGATTCGGATGCGGTCGCTGTCGGAAAGACGGTCGTGATGATGGGCTATCCTTCGGGTCCGGATCGACTCCTTGCTTTGCTCGACGATGCGGAGTCGAGAGGAATTCAACAACGTTACGGTACACCGATGGCCCAGCTTGCATACCTCGCCGAGACAAAGCGCATCCAACCGCTCACGACGCAAGGCAGCATCACCGATCTTGACGTGCGGAGAATCGTATACGACGCACGAACTGCCGAAGGCGGATCGGGGGCGCCGCTCTTTGGCCCATCAGGGCGCGTCATTGGAGTCAACTTTGCGGTCTTCACGGAAAACCAGGCATCGAATTTTGCCGTGCCGATCCGCTTCGGTATCCCACTACTCGAGCGCAGCGGTTGGGAACCGCCCGCAAAGGAAACGAAAGAAGTCGAAACCGCGGGCCAAGCCACTCACCCTGAGAAGTCTGCTCCGAGGTAATCCGCGCTGGTACTTTTACCAGTTCCCGTTAACAGTGGTTCTGCAAGAATCGTCCTTACAACCTGAGAAATCACTTTTTGCGCGAATCGGCGATGATGAAAAATGCATCAAACTGTGGCTTGTTACAATGCATAACGTGTCACCGCAGAGGAACAAAATTGGTCCACGGGGTCGTAGAGTACTGTATATTTAGTATCGCCCCCGCGGGCATGGGTATTGCAGTCGAAACGCCGAACTTGAAGTTTTATTGAAGAACTGTTCAGACGTTACGTTGAACATGCAGTGCAAACTCCCCATCTGCCAGAATTTTCGAATAGTGACTAAGGATGACGACTCAAAGCCGTAGGCACTGGCACCTGAGGGCGAGCTTTTTTTTAGCTGTTCTGCTCGTTTTCTCATCGCTACCCCCGACAATCATCAGGGCGCAAGGCCCGAATCTCCGCGAAACTGAAGAAAGTGATCCCTCGACGGCGCTTTCGCAGATACTGCGGCTCGAGCGCATCGAAGTGCCGGGCGGCGCGGAGCTGATCACGGTCAAGGCGAAACTCGCAGGCCTCGATTCCACAGAAAACGACAACTGGATTCCGCTCGTGTCTATTCTGCGCGACACGCTTGGCGACAACATTTCGGAGAACAACCGGCTGCGCTATGTCTGGCCACTGACTTACACCCGTCCGACGACTAAGCAGCGTCTCGCCGCCGCGATTCCCTTCTTCTACACACGCGTCGGCAACAAGGAGAAGTTGACGAAGACACCGCCGCCGGCACTCGACCTCGCATCACCCGAGAGCGAAGTGTGGGACAAGATCTTTTGGACGGCGCTGCAAAACATTCTGCTCGATCCGTACGGCACGCCGATCAAAGCGTCGACCAGTTCGTACCGGCGCAACTCGAGTGACTATCGCAGGTCGCACATCATTCGCGCGCTCTCAGTGCTCGCGCTGTATCAAGCCGTCAAAGGTGAATCAGCTTTCACGCCTGCGGAGATGGCGACGATCCAGGGTCGACTGATGTTGACCGATAAAACATTCGGCGGCCTTGTCGACGAGGCGAACCTGCAAAGCTATTACGTCAGGAAGACTACGCAGACGCGCGACGAACGCGGGCACAACTGGGAGTTACTACGCCAGAAAGCAGAGGCAGAATCACTCTACTTCGAACCGCTCACGATGCCCGACGGAAGCGCGACCCACGCGCTGCTCTGGGTTGCGAAACGCGACCTCATCAGTAAACAGGGCTCGTCGTACAGCAAGCGCTTTCTGAACATCGCGAACCCGTGGACTGACAAGCGACTGCTCGACTGGAAGGGCTACGTTGAAACGCGCTACTTCGATTCCGAGAATCATCCAGTTGACAGCCAAACGCCGGGCGCTCAAGCGGTGGAGATGATTCCACTGGGTTTGTATGGTCTCGACAACCCGAAGATCCCGATGCTGCTCGTCGACTTTCGCGACGGCTACAACCCGAAGAAGCGTGAGATGTCACGTCGCGTGCTGAACGATGTGACGCGAAACATACTTTCAGTCTCGAAGTTTGGAAACCTGCCGTTCTTTCTCGGTCGCACTGTTTATGATTTCGTGACCGGCCGGCGCGGCATGGATATCAACCAGCCTTCGCGTCTGCAAACGTATTCGCAGTTGAAACTCCTGCTCGCGCTCAACACGTCGATGGAGCCGGAGCTGCGTTCGGAAGTGGGTGGTCGACTCGAAAAGACCTCGCTCAATCCGTTTGAGAATGATTGGAACGCTGAAGCGAAGATCGCGATCCAGCAATACGAGGCATTGGTTGCTTACGCGAAAGACCCGCACGGTTTGGCTGAAAAGCTTGAACTTGACCGTCGCGAAGAAATGTTGCCGCTCGAGCATGGCGACAAAGCGCAACTCGCTTTCCGCATGCTGAACGTGCTGAGCTTTGGCAAGTACGTTCACCGCGAAGAGCTCACGGTCGACAGGGAAGATCGATTAGACATTGCGCGGCGCATCGAGTATCACACGCGGTTCCTGCAGCAGATCGCGAAATCGACTGCTGAAGTTGATATCACCTGGAACCTCGACGACGTGCGACGTTCACTGCGCTTCATTGCCGAACACGGGTCCGAAGCGGGCTCAAACACGGCGGTGGCGACCGCCAAAATCTTCGCGCGCACCAGAGACGATGAAACTCGTCGCGCATGTCTTGATAGCCTCTCGCGAATTCACAATCCAAAGGCGAAAAACGAACTGCTGCGGATCTCGCAGAACACCGGCGTGGACAAAGCGTTACGAGATCTCGCGGGCGAGTATTTCCGCAACGGCCCCAGAGTCCAGCCAATTGCCGCAACCGTCAGCGGTGCGCCAGCGATAGCGGGTCAGCCGTAACGATGCATCACGTAAGGTTTTCTTTGCGTCTTTGCGCGTTTGCGGGAATACTTCTTTTCTTCTCGTTCCCTGCGCTCGCGCAAACGAAACGTCTCGTCGTAATCAAATGCGATGGGCTGCCCTACGAAGTCGTAGATCAATTCGTCAAACAGCGCGATCCGCAATCCGGCAAGAGCGTGCTGCCGTGGATCGACTACATCTTCTACCAGCGCGGCGCGCGGCTCTCGAATTTTTACGTGCGCGGCATGAGCCTCTCAGCGCCGTCGTGGTCGCTGCTCGAAACAGGCCAGCATCTACAGATCAAAGGCAACGTCGAATTCGATCGCTTCACGCTGCATTCGTACGACTACCTGAACTTCTTCCCGCTTTATCTCGCAGGCGCGCGCGGACAACGCATCGACATGCGCGCCGTTGAAGTGCTGGACTCCCTTGGCCTGCCGCTGTTGTCCGACGCCTGGGCGCACAACGAGCGCTACATCACGTATTCGATCTTTCTCCGCAATCCGCGCTACTCGACACTCCAGGCGAGTCTGCAAAACAAATTCATGAAGTCGCCGAAGGAGTTGTTTGACGAGTGGACCATGGGTTTCGAATTGCGCAGCGCGATTACGGATCAACTAATCCGGGAATTGACCACGAACCTCAACGACCCGAAGTTCCATTACCTCGACCTGATGATGGAAGACTACGACCACGTCGCGCACCATAACAACGACACGCAGTCGCACCTCTTCGTGCTCAAGCACATGGACGCCGTCATCGGGCAGGTCTGGACCGCGATCCAGAAGAGCCCGATGGCCGATCAGACCGCAATGGTGTTGATTTCAGATCACGGCGTGAATAGTGACGAGAAGGTTTACAGTCAGGGCTACAACCTCGTGAAACTGCTCGGCAGCAAAGAAGGCGGCGGGCATCACGTCATTACGAAGCGTCGCTTGATGCTCGACTACTCGATCAAGGGCGTGAATCCGTTGGTGCCGCTAATCACGACAACAACACCGGACACGTATTATCTAAAAGGCGAGAGCACGACTTACCCGACCGCGATGCTCGACTTCGACGGCAACGAACGAGCGTCTGTGCACCTGCGCGACAGCGATCTCAACGTGCTGCACATCCTTTTGCAGCAACTGCAGAGCGGTACACTCAGTGACGAAGCTCGCAAGGCTGCGGGCAACGAGTTCTTTGCCGTCATCAATCGACGACGCGCCGGCTGGGAAAAAGATCTGAAGCAGTTACAGATTGAATTGGGCGCGCTCGATCGAGCGATTGTCGAACAACGCAAGCTTTGGGAGGCGCAACCGAAGAAGTTCACGAAGGAACAACAGGACGCCGGTCTCGACGATGCTGCGAAACGGATTTACGTGCAGCTCGATCGCTGGCAAGTCGAACGCAAGGAGTACGGAGACTACGCGCAGACGTTGCAAAACCTTCTCTGGCTCTCATCGGAGTTGTTCTCGCCGTCGAAAATAAAAATTTCGGACGTGATCCCGAAGATGGCGATGGGCGACCGCAACACGATTTATGAACTCCAGAACTACGTCGTCGGTCTCGGTCCAGACGGCATCGTCGTCAACGGTGACGGTTCGCTGAACGCGGAAAAGACTTTTGTGCGCGTCGATTATTTCGCGCTGCTTCACGGCATCAGGGTCAGGAACAACGTCCAGCGTGGCATCGCAAACCGCCCGGTCGACCTGATCGCGACCAGGATCTCGCGCGAGCTCGTGCGGCCGCTCATCAACGATCGTGAAATTGACGAGGACGTGATCTGGGTCAGCGCAGGCGCAAACCGCCAGGCGTTGATACTCTCGCGGCGCAATGCCAACGGTGAATTGAGTCTGCGCTATGTGCCCATCAGCGGCCTGAGACAGGATGCGAATGGGCGCATGCAGTTCCAGCAGATCGATTGGCAACCTGGATTACCGCTGCAAATGTTCGAAGATCCGAAGCTGAATATTCCGATCACTGACCGGGCCGCGTGGCTGAGTGATTGGCACACCGACTCCGAATGGCTCGCCGCCTTGCATAAGACGCATTACTCGAACGGGCTCATCGGTCTTCAGGAAGAGCTGGCGAGGCACGAGATTGAACGTCTTTCGACGAGTGATGAGAAGCTAAGTGCCGATGAGCGCGTCATGCGCGAGCTCGCGCGACGTAAACGCGAACTCGTCGAGCCTGACATGCTGATCGTGGCCCAGGATCACTGGAACTTCGACGTGCGCGGCTTCAATCCCGGCGGCAATCACGGCTCGTTCTTCCGCGTGTCAACACACTCCACGTTCATGGTTGCCGGCGGCGCGAAGACCAACATTCCGCAGGCGCTCGATATCGAAACTCCGTACGACAGTCTCAGCTATGTCCCGACCATGCTGGCGTTAACCGGAAATTTACGCGATGATAACAACCCTGTAGCAGAACTCTGGGCGAAGGGCTTTAGAAAGTTCCCCGGACACATTGTTAAGGAGCTGTTTCCTGCTCTGCCGGACAGTAAGGCGACAGCTAATGAAGTGATTAAGTAAGGATCTTCTCTGCGTAATCTGTGCGTACTCTGCGTGTCTGCGGTGATTGAAGCTTGAATAAACCTTCACCGCAGAGACGCAGAGTACGCAGAGATTACGCAGAGGTTGAGTACATCACCTTGATTGATTCGAGAGAAGACTTCGCAGACAACTGGCCCGCCGGTACCACAGAAGTACTCTCCGAAGAGCCG
>DATNDM010000623.1:0-3396 GCA_035553235.1 Pyrinomonadaceae bacterium
GCAACGACGCGATCGAGCTCGGGGAACGGCAGCGGTTTCAGCAGGAGTGCGTTGATGGCGCTGAAGATTGCGGTGTTGGCGCCGATGCCGAGTGCGAGCGTGACGACGGCGATGAGCGTAAAGGTCGGCCGCCTCAAGAGATTTCTCAGTGCGTAACGGATATCGCCCATGAGCCCTCCTAAATTGGCCACAAAAAGCACAAAAGTCACAAATAAGGAGAAAGACTTATGTGCTTTTTGTGCCTGTTGTGGCTAACTAGCGATCAGAATCAACAACGTGGCGTCGTCGTCGAAGTTGCCGGCGCAAAATTCGGTGACCTGGTTGAGTATCAGCGTTCTCAACTCAGCCGCATTGCGACCGGCGTACAAGCGCAGGATCTCCTGCAAGCGCTGCTCGCCAAACTCGTCGCCGTCGGCGTTGCGCGCTTCAGTCACACCGTCGGTGAACAGCAACAACTTGTCGCCTTCGTAAAGTTGAATCTCTTGTTGTGTAAAAGTTGAATCGCAAAACGCGCCGATCACGCGGCCGCCTTCTTCGAGGCGAATGCACTCACCAGCGCGGCGCACCAGCATCGGTGGATTATGTCCTGCGTTGGTGAACGTCAGTTTGCGTGTGGCGATATCAAGCTCGCTGTAGAAGCAAGTGATGAATTTTCGCAGGGGCGTGTTTCCGCACATCAAGCGGTTGAGCTTTGCACACAGCTCACTGGGCGAGATGCTATCCGACGCAAACGACCGCAGCGCCGCTTGCAGGTTCGACATCAACAACGCCGCCGGAAAACCCTTGCCTGCTACATCCGCGACGCACAACGCCGCGCGCGTGTCATCAAGATTGAACGCGGCCAGGTAATCACCACTCACACCGCGCGCAGGTTGCCACGCGTTTGCGAGACTGAAGCCGTGCAAATGCGGCATCCGGCGAGGCATCAAGCCACGCTGAATCTCACGAGCTTCGTCGAGCTCGAATTTCATTTGTCGTTCCCGAGTCTGCGTCGCCGCTTCGCGATCGCGCAGTCGCCGGCCGTAGTCGATGTGGTCCTTCAACTTGCGCAGCAGACCGGAATTTTCCCAGGGCTTCTGCACAAAGTCGCGCACGCCGAGTCGCATCGATTCGACCGCCAGATCGACAGTGGCCCAGGCAGTCATCACGATGATGGGCAGGTCTTGATCGAGCGCGTGAATTCGTTCGATGAGATCAAGACCTTCTTTTCCGGAAGTCGTGTCGCGCGCGTAGTTGAGATCCATCAGGACGAGATCAAACTTCTCATGCTTGATGGCGTCGAGCACCGCCGCGGGGGAGTCGGCGGCTTCAGTCTGATAACCGGCGCCTTTGAGCAGCAGACGCAGCGCCGCCAGAACATCCGGCTGATCATCAGCGATGAGCGTGCGGGGCGTTTGTGCTGCGACTGTATTCATCTTGTAGTCCTGAAAAATCCTGTAAATCCTGTTCTGCGCCTGCGAACACACTTCTGACGTCAACGTAGCATTCCTACGTTCGCGTAATCTTTTGAGCAACTACAGGGAAACTTTAATCAGGCGCGACCCGGAAGCTGTTAACCAACCGCGGTCCTTTGCTCCTGTTCCGGGTTAACAATCCAGCCATCCTCAAGCCGCACGATACGATTGCCGTAGGTGGCATTCGTCTCCGAGTGCGTTACCTGCACGATGGTGGTGCCTTCATCATTCAACCGTTTGAACATGTCCATGATCTCCTTGCCTTGCGCCGAATGGAGATTTCCAGTCGGCTCGTCGGCGAGGATGATTCTCGGACTCGCAACAACTGCACGTGCAATGCCAACCAGTTGCTGCTGGCCACCTGAAAGCTGAGTCGGGAAGAGATCTTTCTTGCCTACCATCTGAAAACGATCGAGTGTGTCGCAAACGATCGACTGCCGATCTTTCTTGCTGACGTCGCGATAGGAAAGCGGCAGCTCGAGGTTCTCGAAAACGGTTTGATCGTCGAGCAAATGGTAGCTTTGAAAAACGAAACCGATGTTCTGGTTCCGCAGCGCCGCGCGTTTCTTGGGATCGAGTTTGTGGACCGGAACGTCTTCGAAGTAATACTCACCGGTCCACGACTGGTCGTGCATGCCGAGGATGTGCAGCAGTGTCGACTTCCCTGCACCCGATGGGCCCATGATCGACACAAATTCACCCGGCCTGATATCCAGATCGATCCGGCGCAGCACATAAGTTCTGGTCGGACCGTGTGGAAACGACTTCTCAATCCCGCGCAAACTGATCATTGAATCGCTCCAAAACCGCTCTCGGCCAATTCGCGTTTCGCTTCCCGAATCTCACGACGATCAGCGCCCGCTTCTTCTTCAACAATCAAGCCGTCGAAGAGGTGCACGATGCGATCTGCGTGCTGTGCGTAACGCGGGTCGTGCGTCACCATGCAAATCGTGGCGCCGGCGCGGTGCAATTCACGCATCAATTCCATGACCGCCTCGCCGTTGGTCGAGTCGAGGTTTCCGGTCGGCTCATCCGCCAGCAGGATGCTCGGTTCGCCGCCGACTGCACGTGCCACCGCGACGCGCTGCTGTTGACCGCCGGAGAGCTGGCTCGGCAGGTGCTTCGCGCGATGCGCCATGCCGACGCGCTCGAGTGCATCCGTAACGCGCTTCTTTCGCTCGCCCGAGCTCATGCCGCGATACGTCAACGGCAGTTCAACATTCTCGTAGACCGTGAGGTCGCCGATCAGGTTGAAGCTCTGGAAGATGAAACCAACTTCGCGGTTTCTGATCCTGGCGCGCTCCGAAAGCGAAAGGTTCTCTACCGGATGACCGTTGAGGACGTACTTACCGTCGCTCGGAGTATCCAGCAGACCCAGAATCGAGAGCAGAGTGGATTTGCCGCAGCCCGAAGGTCCGGCGATGGAAACGTATTCACCTTGTTTGATATCGAGATGAATACCGGAGAGTGCGTGTGTCTCAACCTCGTCTGTGTAGAAGACCTTCTTCACATCAGCAAGGTGGATCAGGGGCTCTGAAGAACTCATCATTCGCTCCTTAACGAATTTGTGGACTAGATCTCTTTAACTGAACACCGCAGACCGGGTTTGTATGGCAATTCACCAAACTTTCTGGTTTTGGTGACTTATCGCACCCGAATCCGGTTGTAACTATCCAGCGCCGTGGTGTCGGAAATGATCACCTGGTCGCCTTCTTTTAAGCCATCGAGAATCTCAATCTGGCTGACCGAGTTGCGCCCGAGTTTCACTGAGCGGCGCTCTGCTTCGGTTCCATCAGGACTCAGCACAAACATGCCGATAGTTTGTTGTGCCTGACCGAACGCCGGCCGGCCGACCTTCAGAACGTCCTGAAGTCTTTCCAGCTCGATCGTTCCGTCGACGCTCAAATCGGGACGCGCACTCGGCGGTAATGGGCCAATTAAC
>DATNDM010000624.1:0-3864 GCA_035553235.1 Pyrinomonadaceae bacterium
CCCGCTCCCGAGCTGCTCGATATCGCCGACAAGATGGGCTTCATCGTCATGGACGAAGCGTTCGACATGTGGAAGATCGAGAAGACGAAATACGATTACCACCTCGATTGGGACGAGTGGCACAAGCGCGATTTGGAAGACATGGTGCTGCGCGATCGCAATCATCCGAGCGTCATCATCTGGAGCATCGGCAACGAGGTGGTGGAGCAGTGGAACAACAATCCCGCGGGCGGCACGATCGCGCGAGAGTTGAAAGCAATCGTCCGCAATCTCGACCCGACTCGGCCGATCACTTCCGCGACCAATGGCGTGAGCCGCGATAACAAAGTGATCATGGAAGGCGAACTCGATCTGGTCGGCACAAACTACGCGCATCGAAAACTTCCCGAGTTCGCCAAGATGTTTCCGGGACGACCTATTCTCGGCACGGAAACAAATTCTTCGCTGCACATGCGCGGCAGCTACGCGATGCCGTCGGACGAGATCCTGCGTTGGCCCACGGATGAGAAAGACATTCTCAAGCTCTCGCCCACGTACGAGTGTTCGTCCTACGACAACTCGACCGCGAATTGGGGCTCAGCGCACGAAGAAACCTGGAAGCTCGTCAAGAATCACGACTTCTTTTCCGGGATGTATATCTGGACCGGCTGGGACTACATCGGCGAGCCGACGCCGTTTCCGTGGCCCGCGGTGAGTTCGTATTTCGGCATCATCGATCTCGCCGGCTTTCCGAAAGATCCGTTTTATTTTTATCAGAGTGAATGGACCAACACGCCCGTGTTGCACGTCTTCCCGCATTGGAATTGGAAACCCGGCGAGAAAGTCGACGTGGTTGCTTATTTCAACAACGCCGATGAAGTTGAGTTGTTTTTAAACGGCCGTTCGCAGGGTACGAAACGAAAACAAGGCGACAATATGCACGTGTTCTGGCGACTTTCATTCGAACCGGGCACGTTGAAAGCAGTCTCGCGAAAGAATGGACGAGTGGTGCTCACGAGGGAAGTGCGAACCGCTGAAGAACCGGCGCAGATCGTTTTGACTCCCGATCGACAAGCAATCAAAGCTGACGGTGTAGACCTGTCATTTGTGACAGTCAAGGTGGTTGACAAAAATGGCACACTGGTGCCGTTGGCTGATAACCTCATAAAATTCGAGGTGGTTGGACCAGGCTCGATTGCGGGAGTTGATAATGGTAACCAGATTAGTCACGAGTCGTTCAAGGGCAGTCAGCGCAAGGCATTTCACGGAATGGCGTTGGCGATCATTCAGGCACAACCGAAAGCCGGACGAATTGTTTTGAAAGCGACGGCAGACAATCTGGCGCCCGCTTCAGTTGTCATTAACGCTCGTTAAACCTTTATCCGCAGATTACGCAGACTGTATATGACATCTGCGTAATCTGTGGATAGTATTGGCCGGACGAAGCCATTGCGACGAATAAATCTCAAAAAAGCAAATGTTGCCCGCGCAGATACCATCCGCTATATCAACCGTCAGATCGTCCTGAACTTCATCCGCGAGAAGGAGCCCATCTCGCGCGCCGAGATCTCTCACGAAACAGCCCTACAGCGTTCGACAGTTTCACTCATCGTAGACGAATTAAAAACGCGCGGCCTGATCTACGAGATCGAGGGTGAATCGACCGGCGGGCGTCCGCCAACCTTGCTGCGATTGCGCGCCGCTGCTTCGCTCGCGATCGGTGTCGACATCGGTACTGCGCACACGACGGTCGCGGTCGCGGATCTCGCGGGCAGAATCGTGGACCGAGAAAAGTTTGAGACGGATCCTGACGTGCGCGCGACGTTTCGAAAAGTGAGTGCGAGTATCCAGAAGTTCATCAGAGTGCATGGGAACATTGAAGGCATCGGCGTGTGCGTGCCGGGTCTGGTTGATCCCGAAACTCACATCGCGCTGTTCATTCCGCATTTCAAATGGCGCAATTGGCCTCTCGCGTCGGAATTGCGCAAGCTCACGGGAGTTCCAGTGACGATCGACAACGATGCGAACGCGGCAGCGCTGGCTGAGATGTGGTTGGGCCGGCCTGAGATTCGTGACGTGCGCGACTTTATCCTCGTGCTGGTCGAGGAAGGAGTCGGCACCGGGATCATCTTCGATGGCCAGGTTTATCAGGGCGTCGCGGGCGCGGCAGGTGAGTTTGGTCACATGACGATTGGCAAGGGCGCTCCGGTCGCGTGTGCGGCGGGAAGTGAAGAGTGTTGGGAGGCGTTTGCGTCAGAACGTGCCACGCTCGCTCGTTACCGGCAGCGCACCGCGCAGGCTGGGTCTGAGATCACGTTTCTGCAACTCATCGATAAAGCATTCGCTCACGACGAAGCCGCTAACGACGCACTCTTGGAGACGGCTTATTACCTCGGTCTCGGTATCGCAAATCTCACGAAGGGTTTGAGTCCTGAAGCTGTCATCCTGGCCGGTGACATCGCGCGAGCGTGGCCCCTGATCGCGGGCGAGCTGCGCAGCACACTCGCGGCCAACACGATCTGCAGCGGCTTACCCCTGGCGCCTGTCTTCGCCTCAACACTCGGCGACGACACGCGACTCCTGGGCGCGCTCAGCCTCGTCCTTGCAACCAAGTTCGCGTCGGTCGTCCCCGCATAGCAAAGCCATCCGGAGATTACGCAGATTTCCTTTAGGCAGATGCCAAAATCAGGCAGACATCAATCAGCATAGGCAGACATCAATAAGCAAATGGCAAGATAACGTTCACACTAACGGGGATCACGAATGGGTAAATATCAAAAACGCTTCTGCGTAATCTGTGGACAAACCCTCCTCCGAATTCAGAATTTTGAATGGCTTTCCGAAAATCTGATCCATGATTGTGAATTGAGAGGGACGGTTCGCGCCTGCGGGTTCTCCATTGCTCAGGTTTCTCGCAGAAGTCGGACGGCGCGAACCGCGGCATCGTGGTTGCTACGCGGGAATCCGGGTCTGCAACCTTCTGTTCGGCAAATTAGCATTAAAGAAAACTTAGTTGACCATAAAAAAGTCTTGACAAAGAACGCGTCCGGTAGTACTAACGCTTTTGCCGGGTCGTGCAACAAACCCCAATAAGTCGTAATTCGGATTGAAGCTTTTATTCAGGCTTTAGCAGTAAACCAAAATTCTGGTTTTATCAGGCTTTTGCCCGGTCATCGAACAAACCCCCTCAGGCAAGTGAGACCGGTAGCCCCGTAAGACACCGAATTGTTCGCTCCAACTGGAGGAGAGTATGACTTTACGAAGCATGCGCAGGCTCTACGCAACGCTCATCGTTTCCGTATTTGTGTTTTCCCTGACAATGCTTGCGAACGTGCAGCCGGCAGTTGCTCAAACAACCGGTAGCGCCACCTTGCGCGGCACGGTGAAGGATCCGCAGGGCGCGATCATCCGCGACGCGGCCGTCACCATCACCAACGAGCGCACCAAGGATGAACGGCGCACGAAGTCGAGCGAAGACGGCACCTACACGTTCACCGCTCTGACGCCCGGCAACTACACCATCACAACCGAAGCTGCGGGCTTCAAAACAAAAACGCAAACAGGACTCGCGATCGAGACCAGCGACACCAAGGGACTCGACATCGCGATGGAAATCGGCGCGCCGACTGAAACCGTCACCGTTACCGCTGTCGCAGAGACACTGCAAACAGAGACGGGCGCACGAGAAAACACGATCACTTCCAAGCAGATCGATAACCTCTCGATCATCAGCCGCAGTTCACTCGAACTACTGCGGGTGCTGCCGGGCGTAGTCGCTCCCGATAACACTACGCTGGAGAGTATTGCTTTTGGCGGCGGCGCGAATGCCAATAACGCGTACCACGTGAACGGCCTGCGTGGTGAACAAAACAACGTGTCGATCGA
>DATNDM010000625.1:0-5012 GCA_035553235.1 Pyrinomonadaceae bacterium
GAGGCAGAAGGTTTAGGCGACGCGCCGTGGCCGCCACACTTTCAAAAAATGGAAGGTGAAGCGACCCGTGTTGCGCCTTCGCGCGCTCGTTCGACGAAAAAGCCGGCAGCAAAGAAGAAACGCGAACGAATGCCGCTGCTCGTTGTCGCAAACTCGCCTGACAAGAAAGCCGCGCTCGAAGGGCTCGAGCGTTGGAAAGCGAAGTATCCGAAAGTCGCGAAGCTGCTTGCGGTTGATGATGTGCTGGTTGATTCGATGCGTGGCCGTTCATCAACGTGGACGCGCATCAGAATCAATCTCCGCAACGTCCCTGAAAAAATTCGGCCGGCGCAGGAAACACCTGACCCCGACGACGACCCTACCCGCGAATGGCGCACCACGCATCGCAAACGTGGACAGGACGAACAAGATTCTTCAGGATGAATGGCCTTGCACAAAAGATCGGTGACACCGCTTTTCTCTGCGCCACCTCTGCGTTCTCTGCGTCTCTGCGGTGAGTTATTGCTGGATTAGCTAACCGCAGAGACGCAGAGAACGCAGAGGTGGCGCAGAGAAATCAATAATTCGGCACTTTTTGTGCAAAGCCAGGATGAATAGATTGTAAATCCTGAAAAATCTTGTAAATCCTGTCTGCAACTATCTCGTCTTAAAGATCAACTCGATTTCATGCGGCGGCACGACCTCCAACTGCTCATACGTGCAATCCGCAGGCTTCTTATCACTCCGCCAGCGCCGAAACTGCGCCGTGTGCCGAAAGCGATCGCCTTGCATGTGCTCGTACGCAACCTCCACCACTAACTCTGGTCGCAACGGCTCCCACGACAAATCCTTCCCCGCGCTCCAGCGACTCTGCGCACCCGGAATCCGATGCGCGATATCGGCGCCAGCCCACTCTTTCCACGGATGATTTTCAAGCGCGTTCTTCCGATACGGCTTCAGAAACTCAACCAACTCGATGCGCTTCCGGTCAGTAAAACTCGCGCACACTCCAACGTGCTGCAAGTTGCCCGCATCGTTGAACAATCCCAACAGTAACGATCCAACCCGATCACGATCGCCCTTCTTGTGCCACCGAAACCCGGCGACCACGCAATCGCAATCGCGCTCGTGTTTCACTTTCAACATCACGCGCTTGTTCGACTCATACTTACCTGCGACAGCCTTCGCCACTACACCATCAAGTCCAGCACCTTCAAAACGTCGAAACCAATCCGACGCCACTTCGAAATCGCTCGTCGCCGGCGTCACATGCAGCGGCGGCCTGGCGTTTGCCAACAGTTCTTCTAATCGCCGCCGTCGCTCCTCGAACGGCTCACCGCGAAGATCCTTCTTTCCTTCACTCAGTAAATCGAAAAATACAATCGACGCGGGTATCTGTTCCGAAAGCATCTTGACGCGCGACGCCGCTGGATGCAGACGCAACTGGAGCGAATCGAAATCGAGTGCGCCCTTCTGCGCGATCACCACTTCGCCGTCGAGCACGCAACGAGTCGGAAGTTGCTTCAGTATCGGATCGATCAGTTCGGGGAAGTAACGATTCAGCGGCTTCTCGTCACGACTTTGAATGAAAACCTCTTTGCCGTCGCGAAAGATCAGCGCGCGAAAGCCGTCCCACTTTGGTTCGAAGATCCACGCGCCTGCTTTGGGCAGTTCGCTGACCCGTTTTGCAAGCATTGGAAGAATCGGCGGGTTCACTGGGAGTTGCATAATCTGTTTTGGCGACAGATTACACGGATTGATCGCTGCGGTGCGAGTCCGCGGAAGCGTTCTGGGCGGTGTCGCTCCCGCGAACCCTCGTCGCCCCCTCACCAAGGCGACTCCCTGAGACTCGAGGATCCCGAACCCTCGTGCCTCAGATTCTCTACATGCGTCGTCGAGCCCCCTGAGTCCGCAGAAGCTCCCTCTACGCGCCGCGTACTTCCGCGGACTCAAACCTGGCCCCCCACCAGGCCACTCAGCTCGCTTTTCTATTTACGAATTTGGCAGAACGCTTTACGATGCACTCGTCATTGACAATTAAGCGACGGCCAATGCGTAGCTCAATCTCCCACCCTGACGAGTGATGAGCATCGCCGGCGAGTTTGACAGGTCAATACTCACGGCGGCAATCGAAAGCGAACGCATCGTACTCCCAACTGCGAGAGAACGCAAGAGGAATCTTCGCGCAAGTGGGAGTAAATCAGGAGGCGACTCCTGATGGGACACAAGCGGCCGAGGCAAAAGCATCTGGGCAGAAAGCTGCGCCAGATTCGTGAGGCCCTCGACATCCGTCAGCCACACATGCCCGCCCACCTGGGACTCCCCGGTATGCATCCCGGACGCATTTCCGAATACGAAACCGGCGAACGCGAGCCTGCTCTCTTAACTCTCGTCCGCTATGCCGCCCTCGCCGGCGTTCACCTCGAATACATCGTTCACGACAAGCTCGAACTCCCCGACGAGATTCCCGGCGAGGTCCGTTACGATTTGTAAACCACGCCTTGATCTGTATTCATCCGCGTTATCCGTGTTAGCATTTTTTCATGGCACAAGGCGTTGCAGAGACTGCGGCGGGGTTGGCGGCGGTGGCGCGGGCGTTTCATGCGCGCGGGTGGTTGTTGGGGACGAGTGGGAATTTGAGCGCTGTGGTCCAGCGGGAGCCGCTGAGAATTGCGATGAGTGCGAGCGGCGTTGATAAGGGTGAGCTCAGGCCGGAGCAGATTTTGTCGATTGATGAGGATGCTCGCGTGGTTGGCCTGAGTGGTGGTAAGCCGTCAGACGAGTCGTTGCTGCACATACGCATCGTGAAGGAACGTGGCGCCGGCGCGGTGCTGCACACGCATTCAGTCTGGAACACGATCTTGTCCGATCTTTTTGCTGCCGATGGCGGGATTAAGATCGAAGGCTACGAGATGCTGAAGGGTTTGCAGGGCGTGCGCACACACGAGCACGCCGAGTGGTTACCAATCGTCGAGAACTCTCAGGACATGCCCGCACTTGCGGACACCATCGGTGAGACGCTGAACAAACACAATGACGCGCACGGCTTTCTGTTGCGCCGTCACGGTCTTTATTCGTGGGGCGACAACCTCGCCCAGGCAAAGCGACACATCGAGATTCTCGAGTTTCTGCTCGAGACAATCGGACGGACTTTACGCATCCGCGAACAAGCGAGTTAGGAGAACACCATGGCTGTGCTAACCATCACCAACGAAGATCAGAGACTCACCAACGCTGATGAGATTGCGGCAAACCTCGCGCACCACGGCATCGACTACGAACGTTGGACGCCTTCACATCCGGTCGCCGATGAGGCAGCGCCGGAAGAAATCCTCAACGCATACGCGCGCGAGATCAAGGCCCTGAAAGCGCGTGGCGGTTACCTGACTGCCGATGTCGTCGACGTCACTCCAACAACGCCCGACCTCGATGCACTCCTCGCGAAGTTCAATCGCGAACACTGGCACGACGAGGACGAAGTCAGGTTCATCATCGCCGGTCACGGACTATTTCATATTCACGTCGAATCAGGAGCCGTGCTCAGCATCGAAGTCGAACCCGGCGATCTGATTCGTATCCCGCGCGGCACGCTGCACTGGTTCAATCTCTGCGCCGATCGTCGCATCAGGGCCATCCGTTTGTTTCAGGACACATCCGGATGGACGCCTCACTACACCGAAAGCCGCATCGACGAAAACTTCTTCCAAGCGTGTTTGAGCGCCGCACATCTCTGATAACCACATGAGCTTACTGGACGGTGTGCGCGCGGTGCTGCTCGATATCGAAGGGACAACCACGCCGATCGCTTTCGTTCACGACGTGTTGTTTAGCTACGCGCGCAAGCACGTGCGCGAGTTTCTCAATGAGAAATCAGCGGCGGCGGACATCGCGCTGCTGCGTGAAGAACAAGCGGTTGATGTTGAAGAAGGTCGTAATCCACCACTGCCTATGGACGAATACGTCGAGTGGCTGATCGCGCTGGATCGGAAATCGACGGGGTTGAAGTCGCTGCAAGGGAAGATTTGGCGGCAGGGTTATGAGGCAGGCTCGTTGCAGTCGCAGGTGTTTGCGGATGTGGCGCCGGCGTTTCAACGTTGGCGCGAGCGCGGGTTGAGGATCAGTATTTTTTCCTCTGGCAGCGTGTTGGCCCAGCAGCTACTCTTCGCACACACAGAGGTCGGCGATCTGACGCCGTTTATCGATAGTTATTTCGATACGAGGGTTGGGAAGAAAGGTAATGCTGAGAGTTATCGTCGCATTGCTGAGGCGATGGATTTGAAACCGGAACAGATACTGTTCGTCTCGGATGTGGTGACTGAACTCGAGGCTGCGAATGAAGCGGAAATGAAAACAATCATGTCTATCCGACCCGGGAATGCACAGCAGCCGCACTATCCTTCGATCCGCAGCTTTGACGACATCGGGTAACGCGGATTAACGCGGATTCCAAAACAGGATCTGGCGCCATTCGCCGTGGGTCGTGAAGGGGCCGTGAGTGGGTGTTTGTTCAATTCAATTCCTGGTCACGTTGAAGTAATAGAAACCGACGTCTTCGGAACCGCCGGCTTCCGTGAGGCCGCGTAATCTGAGTTCATATTCTCCTGATTTGAGAACCGTTGCCGGCAGCGTCAATCCGACAGCGCGCGTTCCACGTCGCGTGCGCGCGGCCAGGTTTTCGCGAGTCCAAACCTGCTGCCCGGCTAGCGTGCGCAGTTCGACTGCGAAAGTCTTGTACGGCTCTTCAGGTTCGATACCGATTTGCAACCGAACCAGGTGGGCGTCGTTTGGAAGATCGAGGTTCGGCTTTTGACCACCGCCGCGTGAAAGGCCGGGGAGAAGCGTTAACGAGGCGATCACCGGCGGCGGCGCGGGATTCTTCGCTTCGGTTGTTTCTGTCAACTTGCGCAACGACTCATCAGTTTGTTCTCGTTGTTGCTTTTCCTGATTGAGTCGGGCGTTGAGCTCTTCATTACGTTTACGCTCCTGTTCGAGCGCCTGTTGTAAGTTTTGTTGTCCCGACTGTTTCTGTGCCT
>DATNDM010000626.1:0-8794 GCA_035553235.1 Pyrinomonadaceae bacterium
GAGTTTGTCGAGGCCATCAACCGCATCACGGGAATTGAACATGCCTGACTGGAGAGAAGAACTTCGAAAGCGACTGTCGCGGCTCAATCTCGAACCTGCGCATGAGGCCGAGGTGGTGGAAGAGTTGGCCCAGCACCTCGACGATTTATACCAGCGCGCGCTCAAGAGTGGTGCGACTGAGGCGGAAGCGAAAAGCGCGGCTCTCGACGAGCTCGCCACTGACGATTTACTGCAAAAAGAAATGCGACGATCCGAAAAAGCGTTCAAAGAACCGCCCGTGGCTGGTGGACCAGCAAAATCAAACTTGCTAGCCGATTTCCTAAACGACCTGCGTTACGCGGCGCGACTGCAACGCAAGAACCCGGCCTTCACGATCGTTGCCGTCATCGCGCTCGCGTTAGGCATCGGCGCGAACACCGCCATTTTCAGCGTTGTGAACACGGTCCTGCTGCGCCCATTGCCTTACAAAGATCCCGAGCGACTCGTACTCGTTTGGGAAGACGCCACGAAGCAAGGTTACCCGCGTGACACTCCCGCCGCTGCCAACTTCGTCGACTGGCGCGATCAGAACCATGTGTTCGAAGGCATGGCTGCGATCAGTGATGAGAGTTTCAACTTAACCGGCTCGGGCGAGCCGGAACGACTCGCAGGCCACACCGTTTCAGCGAGTCTGTTTCCACTCCTCGGAGTCGAGCCACACATCGGTCGTGTATTCACGGCCGCGGAAGACCAGGCGGGTTCACAGCATGTGGTCCTGTTGAGCTACGCCTTATGGCAACGACGTTTTGGCGGTGAACCAAACATCGTGGGCCAGCCTTTAACGCTCAACGGCCAAAGCTATATCGTCGTCGGCGTGATGCCGGCGCGGTTTCAGTTTCCTTCGACTGACAGTCAGGTATGGGTACCCATCGCGCTTACTCAGGAGGACGCCGCAAACCGAGACCGGCACTATCTGCAGGTGGTGGCGCGGCTGAAGCCTGGCGTGTCGTTGGCCCAGGCTCAAAGCGAGATGAACACGATCGCGGCGCGACTGCAGCAGCAGTATCCGCAATCGAATACGGATCTCGGCGCTGCGGTGCAATCACTGCACGAATATCTCGTAGGTGACATCAAACCCGCCCTCCTCGTGTTGTTGGGTGCAGTCGGTCTCGTGTTGCTGATCGCATGTGCGAACGTCGCAAACTTACTACTCGCGCGCGCAGCGGTGCGTCAAAAAGAAATTGCGGTACGTGTTGCACTCGGTGCGAAACGAGCGCGACTGATACGACAGTTTTTGACTGAGAGTGTGTTGCTGTCGGTGCTGGGTGGACTGGTCGGGCTCGCCATCGCTTACGGCGGCCTGGCGGTGCTGAAGGCTTTCATTCCCGAGAACATCTCGCAAGCGCGCGAAATCTCGATGGACCTGAAAGTCCTCGGGTTCACGTTTCTGGTTTCAGTCGCGACTGGCCTGATCTTTGGTCTCGCGCCTGCCGTTCAGGCCGCTCGTTTCAATCAGATCGAAACGCTGAAAGAAGGTGGTCGCGACGCGGCAACGGGCGGCAGCGGCAAACGCCTGCGCAGCGTGCTCGTAACGGCTGAAGTCGCGATCTCGCTGGTGCTCTTAATCGGAGCCGGGTTGCTGATCAATAGTTTCCTGCGACTCCGCAATGTCGATCCGGGCTTTCGTGCAGAGAACCTGTTGACGATGAAGATCGTGCTGCCTGATACGAAGTACGAACGGAGGGCGCAGCGCGCGGCGTTCTACACCAATTTGATCCAGCGCGTGCAATCGTTAGCAGGCGTGAAATCGGCGGCGGTTACGACAAACCTGCCGCTGTACCGCCAGGGCAATTCCATCTCGGTCAATATCGAAGGGCAGCCCGCGCCTCCGCCCGGACAGGAAAGAATCATTGTGACCCGAATCATCAGCCCGGGTTACTTCGATACGATGGGCATCCCGCTCCTGCGTGGACGTCCGCTCAGTGAGCAAGACACTGAAACAACTCAGAACGTGGTAGTGATCAGCGACGCGATGGCGCGTCGTTACTGGCCCGGTGAAGAGGTGGTTGGCAAGCGCATCGCAATTGGCAGGGTTACACGGCCGGAAGATTGGATTCAGATCGTCGGCGTCGTCAAAGACGTGCGACAGTTTGAATTGACTGCGGATCCAAAACCGCAGATGTACCTGCCGTACAGGCAGTTCGGTTTCTTTGATGCACAGGACCTCGTGGTGAAGACTGATATCGATTCAGCGAGCCTCGCCGCGACGGTGCGAAGAGCGGTTTGGGAGATCGATAAGGACCAACCGGTTTCGGACATCCGGACGATGGAAAACATCATGGCCGACTCGATCGCACGACAGCGGTTCAGCATGTTGTTGCTCGCGATCTTTGCTGGTGTGGCCCTCGTGCTGGCGGGCGTGGGAATTTACGGAGTGATGAGTTATTCCGTGGCCCAACGCACGCACGAGATCGGAATCCGGATGGCACTTGGAGCACAGACTGGCGCGGTGCTGAAACTCGCGATTGGATACGGAATGAAGCTTGTGCTCGTCGGGCTCCTGATTGGTTTGATCGCGGCGTTTGCGTTAACGCGTGTGATGTCAACGCTGCTGTTTGGTGTGACTGCGACCGATCCGGCGACGTTCACGTTGATTTCGCTGCTATTGATCGCGGTCGCGGTACTGGCGAGCTACGTGCCTGCGCGCAGAGCCACGAAAGTAAACCCCATCATCGCGCTGCGCTACGAGTAGAAAATCAGCCGCAAGACAAACGCAAATGAACGCGGATCTGATCCGCGTTCATTTGCGTTTATCTGCGGCTAAAGTTCGACTACAATGCGTGCGCTTTCCGCTAATTCCAACTTCAGAGGAATAATCTTGAAAAGTTTCAGATTCGTCTGCATCGCATTGTTGCTGGTCCATTCGGTCGTAGTGGCACAAACACGAATCACGCCGGAGCCGCCCGTCGGCAAGGGCATCGTAGTGCTGAAAGCCGCGCGGCTGATCGATGGAACCGGCGCTGCTCCGATCAATAACGCGGTCGTCGTCATCACCGATAACACCATCACAGCGGTCGGCACTGCCGGATCCGTCAACGTTCCTGCAAACGCGAGGACGATCGATCTCGGCGATGTGACGCTGCTGCCAGGCTTCATCGATGCGCACACACACTTAATCGGTCGCGTGTTGGGTGATCCTGAGGGTGACAATGCCGGAGTGCGAGATTTTGAATCATTTGCCGCGATTCTGAGTGTGGGAAATGCACGCGCGACTTTGATGGCCGGGTTTACGAGCGTGCGTAACGTCGGCGCCGCCGGAAAGTTCGACGACATGGCGTTGCGAAAAGCGATCAACGAAGGTTGGACGCCCGGACCACGCATGATGAGCGCGGGCCATGCGATCGGCATGCGCGGTGGTCACTGTGATGAGAATGGCTTTCGGCCCGGACTGTTCGATCCCGGAATCGAGGAAGGCATAGCCGACGGACCCGAGCAGGTTCGCGCCGCAGTGCGCTATCAGATCAAGTACGGCGCTGACGTGATCAAGACGTGCGCGACTGGCGGCGTGTTGTCGGAAGGCGATGCGGTCGGCGCAACGCAGTACACGTACGAAGAGTTGAAAGCGCTGGTTGACGAGGCGAACAAGTTGGAGCGGAAAGTGGCGGCGCACGCGCACGGCACCGAAGGCATAAAGATCGCGGTGCGTGCGGGCGTGTCGTCGATCGAGCATGGGTCGTTTCTCGACGATGAAGGTGCGAGGCTGATGAAAGAGCGCGGGACGTTTCTGGTGCCCACGTTATCGGCGTCGGAGGCGGTTGAGCGGGCCGCGAAATCAGGAGTGTTGAAGGGACTCCGGGCCGAGAAGGCGTTAGCTGCCGCCGCGGCCGCGCGTCACGCGATCAAACTGGCGGTCGCGAACAAAATCCCGATTGCACTCGGGACAGATGCGGGTGTCGTACCGCACGGAACAAACGCACGCGAGTTTGTGTTGATGGTCCAGTGGGGCGGGATGAGTCCGATGGATGCGATCGTTGCCGGCACTTCGAATGGTGCACGGCTGTTAGGGTGGGACAAACATCTCGGGTCGTTAACCGCGGGCAAGTGGGCCGACATCGTCGCCGTCCCGGGAGATCCCTTGCAAGATATCGAGACTATGCAGAAGGTCGTGTTCGTGATGAAGAATGGTGTGATTTATCGAGGCAAAGACTAGTTAACCACAAAAGGCACAAAATGATTTTTCTGTTTTGTGATTTTGTGCCTTTTTGTGGCTATTGATCTCGTCTTAACCGTTAACGATTCTGCGTGCCGGTCATATTACGCATCGGCATCTGGAGCCTGCCATCCGCGCCACTCGTGAGGGCCAGAAACGATGAATCCTGTCTGAGCGAATCAAACACGGCATCAACGCGCGCTTCCATCATCTCCTTCGCACGAACAGCATGGTAGCGCTCGTAGCGGAAGAAGTGTCGTTGCAGGAGGGCGAGTGCTTCGCGACGATGACCAGTCTGCGCAAAAATCGCCGCCAGGTTATACGACGCGGGCAACAGGTTACGATTCTCACGTGCGATCTTCAGCGCTTGATCACCATTGCCCGAAGCCGCCATGAAGACTGCCGCAAACACGAGGTTGTACGGATCCTTCGGATCGAGTGCCAGAGCTTTTTGCGTGTAAGCATTGCCCTGGACGAGATCGCCCTCGGAGTTCCAGTAGACGGCGAGATTGCGATACGCGAGCGCGAGCGGAAACTCGGCGACTGACTGCTCCATCAGCGAGAGTCCTTTCTTAAACTCGCCTTCGTGAATTGTCATCTTCCCGAGTCCGTGCAGCGCGACCGCGCGTGCGATCGGGTCGGCGGGCATGTTGAGGATCTGGTTAAAGGTCGCTCTTGCTTTGTCCCACTCGCCCGTGTGATGACGATAAACCTCGCCGAGGTACCGAAGCGGTGTCGGATCCGCGGGATCCATCAGGCTCGCTTTTCGGTAGAGTCGCTCGGCCGTCACGTATCGCTCGGCAATCTCCGCTCGCAAGCCGGCGCGCATCACGGCTTCAATGCGTGCGCTCTGCACACGATCAAACACCGGTGCCGCGGGAATGCTGCCGACTTCACCGACGCCCAGCTTCTTCAACTCCTTCGCAGCCTCTTTCGACTTCTTCGGAAACAGGCACGTCTCTTCAGCGACCGGCTTCAACAAGGCGATCGCCCCCTGGTTGTCGCCGGCTTTGATCTTATCTTTCGCGTCCTTCAGTTGCGTGTCGAGCGCGGTCTCACGCTGCTTCATCTCGGCGTCCACGACTTTCTCGACCTGATCGACTTTGAGTTTGCCGCCGGTGTTTTCGATCTTCTTGATCGGCGAGCCATCGGCCTTGGCCAAAATTGCGACGGGCAGTGCGGAGTCGCCGACAATGGGCTGGAATTCAGGCATCCGAGCGTCAGCCACCCTCATGGCGACGCATTGCGACGAGTAGAGTGTGAGAATTCGGGACTGTCGCAGGCTCGACCTCTTGAATTCGTCATTGCTCGACAGGAACCAATACAGGATCAGTCCTTTTTGGGGAGCCGTACGCGCCTCCCAGATCTTCCACGGCACCACGTAGACAGCGGCCTCGGGCCCTTCTGACTTCGGACCGGCGCCGACACCGCCGGTTCCACCACCGCCGCCACCACCGCAAGTGGCCCACGCCGGCGAGAGTGAGAATAGAACCATCAAAATGGTCGCGAGTGCGCGCGAAAGTTGAGTTTTCATACAGCTGTTTGTACCTTTCGTTAGTTAAGGCGGTTAGGTAGCGGATTTTATAGCACAACAGGCTTCGCCTCAAAGACTGATTTCGGACTTTGGTAGTGCCCTGGTTTTAGAGATTTCTCTGTGCACCCTCTGTGTTCTCTGTGCCTCTGTGGTTGTAGTGGCCGGAAAATCACCACGGAGACACAGAGAACACAGAGGTTGCACAGAGAAGCAGTTCAAATCAGGTCACCATTCGAACTTGGGCGAAGCCAGCACTGCGTTTGTTCCGCAAACGCTAAACACATCAATAAGACCGGCAACGTCGCGAACTTATTTCCGGTCTTATCTGCCTCAACAGTCGGGATGGCACTTGGATCGGGTCAGTACAGGGAGCGGCAGCGACCTGGTCAAACGACAGCAATCAAGAATCATTAGAAATATCGCATGCTGATCACTGACCAGGTCGCTACCGCTCCCTGTACTGACCCGATCCAACAATGATTCCTGACTTTTGAGGCAAAGCTTTTCCGGTCTCAGTTGCAATCACGGGAGTTTTACACAATTATTACTCGTCTGAATTAGTTTCGCAGCCAAACATCGGCTATACAAACACTATGAAAATCCTGCTTGTGAATCCGGAGTTCCCGGATACGTATTGGAGTTTTCGCCACGCGCTGCCCTTCGAAGGCAAGCGCTGTGTGTTTCCACCGCTCAGTCTGATGACTGTTTCCAGCCTGTTGCCCCGCTCCTGTGAACGGCGACTCGTTGATTTGAATATCGAGCGACTGAAAGATTCCCACATCGAGTGGGCAGACATGGTCTTCATCACCGGCATGCTGGCGCAGAAGGAGTCGCTGCACGATACGGTGAAGCGCTGCAAACAACTCGGCAAGCGGATTGTGCTGGGTGGACCATACGTCACCAGCACCATCGAGGAACTGCCATACGCCGACCACATCTTTCAGGGTGAAGCTGAAACAACTCTGCCGCAGTTCTTCAAAGACCTCGAGCGCGGCGAGACAAGACGAACTTACAAAGCACCTGAGCGTCCGCCGATGTCATTGGCCCCGACTCCGGACTTCGGTCTCGTCAATCTCAAGAAATACAGTTGCATGTCGGTGCAGTACTCGCGCGGGTGTCCGTTCTCGTGTGAGTTTTGCGACATCATCGAGATCTACGGTCGTATTCCACGCACGAAGAGTAACCAGCAGATGCTCGCCGGGTTTGATGCATTGAATCGACTCGGCTGGCGCGGACCGCTGTTCATCGTCGACGACAACTTCATCGGCAATAAGAAGAACGTCAGAACGCTGCTGCCGGAGTTGATCGAATGGCAGAAGAAGAACGGATTTCCGTTTTCGTTGTTGACTGAAGCGAGCGTGAACCTCGCGGACGACGACGACCTGTTAGTGGCAATGAAAGAGGCCGGCTTCCGTCGCGTGTTCCTCGGCATCGAGACTCCTGTGGAGGAGAGTTTGAAGGAAGCGCAGAAGTCGCAGAACCGCGGCAACCTGCTCGACTCAGTGCGAAGGATTCAAAGCCGTGGCATGGAAGTGATGGCCGGCTTCATCGTCGGTTTCGACAACGACCCCGAAGACATCTTCGAACGTCAGATCCAGTTCATTCGTGAAAGCGCGATCCCGATGGCGATGGTCGGAATGCTCAACGCGCTGCCCGACACGCAACTCTGGAAACGACTCGAACGCGAAGGCCGGCTACTCGGCTCGGACGCGACCGGCAACAACACCATCGCCACCGTCAACTTCATTCCGAAGATGGACGTCGAAAAACTCATCGCCGGTTATCAAACGATCATGCGGACGATTTACACGCCGCGTGAGTATTACCGTCGGGCGCTCGAGTCGTTGCAACGCACGCCGCAGGATTTTCCGGAAGCGCACCAGTATCACGGGCTCAAAGCGTTGAGTGCGTTTTTGCGTATCGCGTTCAAACTCGGCGTGCTCGATGCCGAGCGTCGCGAGTTCTGGCGTTTCTTTCTCGAAGCCGCGCACAAGCATCGTGATCGCATGACGGAGTTGCTGCGACACGCGGCGATGGCCTACCATTTCCGTAAGTTGAACGAATCCTACGGCGATACGTGAGTTCTTCCAATCATTCGGCCTTTGCTGCTTTACGTCACCGCGATTTTCGGCTTCTTTGGTTAGGCCAGATTGTGTCTATCACGGGATCGCAGATGCAGCTTGTTGCGATCAACTGGCACGTCTACCTCCTCACAAAATCCGCATTCGCACTCGGCCTCGTCGGACTATCCCGCGGCGTACCGATCATCATCTGCTCGTTGGCTGGCGGCGTCGTTGCAGACGCAGTCGATCGCAAGAAGCTGATGATCGTGACGCAAACCGTGATGCTTACGTGTGCGGCGGTGTTGGCTGCGGCGACGCTCACCGGCCTCAAGAGCGTTTGGCCCATTTACCTGCTCAGCGGATTAGCTGCGGCCGCCCAGGCGTTCGATACTCCTGCGCGCCAGGCGCTCATGCCCACGCTCGTACCTGAAGAAGATTTTCCGAACGCCGTCAGCCTCGCCGTGATTGTTTTCAATGTCGCCATTATCGTTGGACCAGCAATCGCAGGGTTCATACTTGCCGAAACCGGACCGGGAATCATTTACGGCATCAACGCGATTTCTTTTATGGCCATCATTGCCGCCGTTGTCGCGATGCGAACCAGTGGCAAGCCCGATTTGCAGCGCGGACGGCGTGAAGCATTGAGTTTCGGAGCGCTGAAAGAGGGACTGCGCTTCGTTTGGCAGACGCCCATCATCGTGCAGACGATGACGCTCGACTTCGCCGCAACGTTTTTTGGCTCCGCGACATTGCTGCTGCCGATCTTCGCGCAGGAACGTTTGCACGTCGGAGCGCGCGGTTACGGATTCCTCGCTGCGGCTCCCGCAGTCGGATCAGTTCTGACAGCGCTAGTGATGGCACGGCTTGGAACACTCAGACGTCAAGGCCGGCTCGTCGTCGCTTCGGTCGCAGTGTTTGGTGTTGCGACGGCTGCATTCGGCGTCTCGACCGTGTATTGGATCTCGTTGTTGATGCTTGCCACTTTGGGTGCCGCTGACACGGTTAGCA
>DATNDM010000627.1:0-3969 GCA_035553235.1 Pyrinomonadaceae bacterium
AGATCATCGACGTTCGTTTTGCGATAAGCGGCGAAGTCGTTTGCAATGCCCTGGTCGGGAATCGCGAGCAGGACAAAAGCTTCCAACAACCCTTCTTTATCCAGCTTCCGGATCACCTGTAGCGACGGATCGATCTTCGACTCGTCCGCTTTCTGTTCGCCCAGCACTTTGAGCGCGGCCCGCATCGCCGACGTTTCCTCTTTCAAACTGTGACGATACGTCTTCTCGTTCGGATACTCCTTGGCGAAGTCTGACGTCGCCCAACCAGCTCGAATCAGTCCGTAAGTCATCCACGCAGCCGCTGAACCACTCTTGTCGTCTTTCTTGAACATGTCGGGGTCCAGAGTGATCGTTGTTCCACCTTCCTGTTTTGGCGCGACGTTCGCGGGAAAGTCGACGCGCGGATGAGCAAGTTCGATATGAACTTTGTCGCCCCAGTTTACGAAACCCGCGCGCGCGAGACGGCTGTAAGGCTCGGCAATGTAAGCTTCGACAAACTTTTCTCCCGCTTCAGTGACCTTGCCTTGCTTCATCAGCGAGTCGCCCCAGTAGCGATAAGCAGTTTCGCGATCCGGATTGATCTTGACCGCACGTGCAAACCACTCGCCTGCTTTTACCTGGTCGGCGGATTTAAAGTAGACGTCGCCCGTGAAGAGTGCTGCTTCGTAAAGATTGGGATCGAGCAGTAGCGCCTTCTGGTACATTTCGATCGCTTTTGCAAGCTCTCCTTTGGCGAAAGCAGCTTCCCCTTCTTTCATTGCCTCGTCCACTTCCTTTTTCGGTGAGAAAGTGCTGTCTCCGCCACCATCTTCGGGAATTCCGGCAATCATTGCGCTCAATAGCGCACTGTTTGCGCCGAGCTTTTGTGCTTGCACCATCAGTGCGCGGCCCCGTTTGCGAGCCGACCTGCGTTCCTCGGGAGTTTTCAGGTAAGCGCTCTGCGTGAACACAAGCATGCCGAGGTTTTCGATGACCGCGGGATCTTCCGGGTACTTCAGCGCAAGCTGTTCGAAGAGCGGCAAAGCCTCGACGTACTTCGTGTCTCGATAAAGTTCGAACGCGCGTTGGCGATCAGGATCGTCCTGTGCTGTTGCGGTAACGAAAGTAGCCAGAAGCAGGAGGACGAGAATTCCGATTTTTTGGATTTTGTAGAGGTCCGGCATAGTGCCGGAGAGTCTATCCCGCGAGGGTACGAAGAAGCAAAGCTAACCGCGGATTTACGCGAATAAACGCGGCTTTCAATCAGCGTTCATCCGCGCAGATCCGCGGTTAAAATTAACTTGCATTGCGCTCGAGCGAGGGTTGGTAACTACTCTTTTTCGTATCCTGGTAACTCGTTGCTTTCGTTTCTGCGTTCGGCAGATGGTCGCCGATGAAGTTTCGCAGCGAAGTAATCAGTGCCGGTAGTATTACCGTCTTCGCCACCTTCGAAAGCTCCTGTACCGCAGCGTCACCAACATTGCTGGCCTCGTTGCGAACGCGGTCGAAGGCGGAACTATGAGTTAACTTCTGAAAGAAGTTTGGTCCTTTGTCGTGTGTGCCGTTTTCCGGTTTTGCGTGCGTCGTCGGAGTGGAAGGCGCCATCGACGCACTGCTGACATAGTTCTGCGTCGCATAGTGTTTCGACTCTTCACCGAAACGATCGATTGCCGAGTGGTACTCGCTGCTGTCGCCTTTTACGTAGTTTGCGATGCAGTAGCCGGTACAGAACCCGACGCCCATCGCCGCCGCGCTCCACGCGACCGGCCGTTTCTTAAATTGTTCGCGCCAATCGAGTGTGTCTTTAACTGCCTGAACCTGACTTGCCACGGTTTCTTTAATCTCCGATACCGTATTTGTGATCGAGTCGCGCGCCTGTCCCAAACGACGCTGAAGTTCTTCCTTGGAAGGCTCTTCAGTGGCTTCGTCCTGCGCGCGAGCCAGTCCTAGAGTTCGTTCTTCAGCCATTGCTTGTCCTTTCTCAGTTCTGCAACTGTTCTTTGAGGTACCAGATCCTGTTTCGCGAGGCGGTTCTTCATCAGCAACACGACGATCGCGCCCACCAAAATATAGAAGCCGCCAGTCACAACGAAGCCGAGCGCGTAAGTGGCAGGCTGGCTGAAATTCGCCCGCGCGAACAGAGTTGAAATCCCGAAAGCGATCGCCACATTGAGCAGCGCAAAGCCAATAGCTGCGATCACGGCGCCAATCGCGATCGCGGTGACGCTGCGCGCGTAGGCGCCTGCCTCCTCCTTGATCTCCACCTTGAATAACGCAAGCTGCGAATTGAAGAGCTGCATTACGTCGTCGCCGAGACGGCTGAAGAGGTTTGGCAGACTCTCATTGCCGTTCTGCGCCGCCAGCTCGTTAGTCGTGGTCAGACTTGTTTTCGTTGCCGCCATGTCGGTTCACCCCCTGTTTCGGTGGTCGCGACCGGCTTAGCGCCGGCCCCGAATGATCAGACCGAGTAAGAGACCTGCTGCTGCTGAGATCAGAAGCGCCTGCCCTGGTTTTTGTCGCGCATACTCTTTCGCGTTTTCGGCGAGCTCGCCGAGATCGGCGTTTTGCAGTTCCTTGAACTTGTCGCCTACGACTGAGACTTTGTCAGTCACGAAGTCTTTCGCCTGGGAAGCGACTTCGGAGATTTTCTGACCGTAGTCATGCGCGGTTTGTGATACGGCGGCTGCGGTTCCGGTGCCGCCGGTCGTGCCTGGAGTTGCTCCGGTAGTGCCGGTGGTTGGGTTGTTGATGCTTCCATTTTCTGGCATGTCTTAATACTCCTTCTCAAATCAAGAAATAGAATTTGGGCTAGCCGCACATTTCTGCAAGCTTTGTGCCGACAGAATACGCGCAAAAGAATGGCGTTTGTGATCGCAACTTGTTGCGAAAGGATACAAACCGTCGTTGGCAGAGATAGATCCGTACGCTAACCCGCCTATCGCAGTTACAACTCGTTCGTCCACCTTGACATCAAAGCGCGGGCAATGGTAAGTGAGTACTTACTTTACCCGAGGTTTTGGGAGAGGAAGATAAAGAGAATTGAGCAAATCGGTGATTGATGGGGCCGCGACGAGCCCTCGAATGGCGGGTCAAGAGCGGCGCCTCCAAATCGTCCGAGTCGCTGTCAGCCTGTTTTCACAAAAAGGCTTTCAGGGCACGACCACTAAAGAGATCGCACTGGCAGCGGGAGTTTCCGAGGCGATGGTGTTTCGACACTTCGCCACCAAGCAGGAGCTCTACTCCGCCATTCTCGATCACAAAGCGTGCGCCAGCGGTCGCTTCGATCCGGCGGAGACGGCGGCCGACCCGATGGAGCGCAAAGACGATCGCGCCGTCTTCGAGTCGCTCGCACTCGGCGCCTTGAATCATCACGAACACGATCCGCAGTTTCAACGGTTGTTGCTGTACTCCGCGCTCGAGAAACACGAACTCGCACAGATGTTCTTCGATCAGATCGTGCGGCATGTTTACGACTTTCTCGGCAACTACATTCGCGAGCGACAGCAGGACGGCGCATTTATCGAGATTGATCCCGCGATCGTAGTGCGCTGCTTCATCGGCATGGTGATGCACCACTCCCTCAACAACAATCTTTGGGACCCCGATCGTCGTTTGCTGAACATCTCGAATGAAAACGCTGCCAAACATTTCACTGAGATACTTCTGAAGGGAATCACTGTCGAGCAGTGAAAACAGTTCTGGGGAAATAGTTAAAACAAGTATGCAAGTAACTGCGAAATTCAAGCTTGTGCTTTTGACGTTGCTGCTCGTCGCGGTGGGAGTTTTTGCGGCGGCGTGTCGTGGCTCGAAAGCGAATGTTCGAAAAGAAGAACCGGCCGCAAACGCACAACCGGCCGCGATTGAGGTGACGACGGCCGCGGCGATCAAACGTGACCTGCCGCGCTTCTTTGAAGCGACCGGCAGTCTAGCAGGCGATCAGCAAACTGATGTTGCGCCGCAGACCGCGGGCAAAGTCGTTGCCGTCGGCGT
>DATNDM010000628.1:0-6676 GCA_035553235.1 Pyrinomonadaceae bacterium
GTTGCGGGCAGGCTCGACACAACCCCCGCGTCGCCCGAGCCGTTCGTCGCGGGACTGCCGGGTTCCGGAACGCTTTCTTCAAATGAGTTTGAGTCGGCGCTGGCGAGATGATCGAGGACCTTCTCGGCGATCTCCTGCACCTCCTCCTGCGTCGGTACTTCTTCGAGTACGGGATTTTCCAGCAACTGCTGTTGAATGAGATCGCTCAGCTCGAGCGAAGTCATTTGCAACATCTCAATGCGCTGGCGCAACTGCGGCGTCAGTACGAGTCGTTGAGAGAGGCTGGTAGTTAACTTAAGAGACATTCCTCAGATCAGATGCCTTTACACGTCTTCATCTTTTCGGATTTTGCGGCTTGCGGCCGCACGGGAGGATTATAACCGATCAGAAGCCTTCTCTGTGCAATCTCTGTGCACTCAGTATCTCGAAATGAAAATTGTTAGGTTAACGCAACCATCGAGACACAGAGAACACAGACCTTGCAGAGTTTTTCACATGCGAAACTTTTCGCCCAAATAAAGACGGCGGACTTCCGCATCTTCGGTTAACTCGCGTGGGTGTCCGGAGCGGAAGATTTTGCCCTCGGCCATTATATACGCGCGGTCCGTTACGCCAAGTGTTTCGCGTACGTTGTGGTCCGTGACGAGTATTCCGATACCGCGGTCCCGCAGGTAGATTATTACATTTTGAATGTCATCGACCGCTTTCGGATCTATTCCGGCGAACGGCTCGTCGAGCAGGATGTACTGCGGCTCAGTAGCCAGGGCTCTTGCGATTTCAGTGCGTCTGCGTTCGCCGCCTGACAGAGCATCGCCACGCGTGTTTCGCACATGACCGATACCGAATTCCTCAAGCAGCTCTTCGAGACGCTTCAGTTGTTCGCGTCTACGCAGGCCGGTAGTTTCGAGCACAGCGAGAATGTTTTGCGCGGCCGTCATTTTGCGAAACACCGACGGCTCCTGCGGCAGGTAGCCGATGCCGAGTCGTGCGCGCAGGTACATGGGAAGTTTCGTGAGGTCCTGATCGCCGAGCAGGACGTTGCCGGAGTCGGGACGTTCGAGACCGACGATCATGTAGAACGTGGTCGTCTTACCCGCGCCGTTCGCGCCGAGCAGACCGACGACCTCGCCTCTTCCGACTTCCAAACTGACGTCGTCGACGACGCGACGGCGTCCATAGTTTTTCACCAGATGTGCGCTGCGCAGCGAGTTCATTCAGTATTAAGATCACAAGAGGCACAAAAGCAGCGAACACAAAAAAGCACAAAAAGATCTCTTCCACTCATTCTCGGCTTTGTGCTTTTTGTGTCGGCTTTTTTGTGCCTTTTTGCGGCTCAAGGTTTTCGAACTTGTGCGTGGAGCGCACGCGACCGGGCGAAAGTGGACCACGAGCATCGTCGGCCGTGACTTTACCGTCAGCCATCGAGAGCGTCAAACGACCACCTTCCGAATTCCCCTGCTCGACGTCTTCCACACGCGCCGGATTTCCTTTCAGAATCGCAACTTGGTTCGCGCTCGTGTATTCGGCCCAATCCGCGGTTCCCTTCCTGTTAGGCTGCGTCAACACAACATTCCGCTGCGCGATCGTCTTCTCCATCTCGTTGCTTTCTTTCAAGAGATAAACATCCGCGACACCGCTCGTCATTCGATCCGTGCCTTGCTTGATATCGACGTTCCCTTCGTAATGAATCGTGCGATCCGGATCTGAATAGAACATCGAATCAGCAGCAGCGAAAACAGGCACGACCGTCTGATTGTTTTCTACTTTGCGCTTCGCGTTGTAGATCGTCGTCTGAACGTGACCAGTCGCTTCCATGCGCTTGTCATTGACGTAAAGGATGAGCTTGTCGCCGCGCACGTAGTTGTCGTCCTGCCACGCGCGCGCGTTTCCGGAGTAAATCGCCTGGCCGCTTTCGTTACGAAACTCGCCGCTGTCGCTCACGATGTACACCGGGCTCTTCGTTTTCGAAAAAGGCGTGGCCCCGTTCGTTTGTTCCTGGCTGTAGTAGGTCGTGGTGGTTCGGCCGCGTGCGTATGAGACGTCATTTTTGAGATCCGTATCGAGCTCGGTTGCTTTCGTACGACCGCGCGAGTCCCACACGGTTGGATCGCCGCCACGTAGTCTGACAATTTCATCAGCAGCGACGTACGACACGTTCTGCGCGACACCGTTGCGATCGTTTTCGTTGAACTTGCCGTCACCCTGCGCATCGACACGGTCGATGTCCTGCGTGTCTTTCAAAAACACCGCGGTCATGTTTTGCGAAGTGAGCGTGCGCGTGCCGCGCTTCGGCGTGGGCTGCACCGGATCGAGGGTGGCTTTCGAGCCGCCGCTCGCTTTGCACGTGCGTGCGAGGTTTCCCGCTTCGAAGAAGTCGCAATCGAACTGTGGCGCGTTGAGCTTTTTGCGTTCGGCGCGTTGCGTGCTGACGACGGGTTCGATAAACAACTCCGCGTCACCATTCGCTTGCGCCTTTTCGAGATCGCGTCCCGTGCTGCGCCAGGTGAGTTTCACTTCATTCGCGGTCAAGCGCTTGTTAGCAGCGCGTGGGTCGTTTGCTTTCGACTTCGGCGCGCTCATCGTGACGACCGAACGACCGCCCGCTTTCATCTCTTTCAAAAGACTGTCGTTGTTATTCGCCTGAAACGTGACTTCGATCGAATCGCTGCCGGTGATCTGCACGTCCGAATCGCCTTCAAGCGTGCGCGCGGTTACGCCGGTGTTCGCGACGGCGCGTTCGAGACGCTGGTCCTTGTCCAGGAAAAAGTCCATGTTCGTCGAATGGACTTCAGCGGCGCGACCCGGATCGATTACGCGCAGGTACGAATTGCCTCTGATCTCTGCTCGCTCGAGACGTTGCTGCTGATTGAGAAAGGCGGTGAGATTATCGCCGCTGAGCACGTCGCTGTCCTGATCGACAGTGACACCACCCGCAAACACGAGCTGCAGCGTATGCTGTTCGAAACTACCGTGTCCGGCCTTGATCGTTACCGGACGCGAGCGCGAAGTCGATTTCATCGACTCCGTGGGCGCGATCGTCAACTGCACGTCTTTCTTCAACTCGAGTCGTTTGCTCTTCTGTTCGACGACGGCGCCGATCGACGTACCCGACACATTTTCACGCTCGAAGGAAACCGGTGAATCCGTACTTGCCACGCCGCTGTTCTGATCGAACGAGAGCGCTTCAGTGCCGACTTTCAGCTTCTCCTTCGTGTCGATTTTTACGTTGCCGCTAAATGAAAGGACATTGGACTCAGCGTCGTAGATCGCGCGCGCCGCGGAGATCTGATCGGGAGTTTCACCTTCGGGCGGGTAAACTGCGACGCTGATGTTTTCGAGCTCGTGATGGCCGTCCGAAAACTTTATGTCGCGCGAGGCTTTCACCAGCATGTACAAGCGATCGTTTTTGGTGACGCGCTGTTCGTAACCCTCGACGATGCTCGTGACTTCTTTCGATAATTCCGGCTTCTCCGACTTCGCCTTGAACTTCGCCACACTCCGCAGCTTGAGATATGAGACCGTGACGATCGCGATGCCCGACACGAGCAGCGTGATCGCAACGAGGCGCGTAATCATCGGCACCTTCGCGCGTAAACCCAGCGCGATCGCACGTCTTCGATTTACTTCCTGCATTTCTTCCAAGCCATCCGCAGATTACGCAGAACACGCAGACTGCTTTCTGTGTAATCTGCGTAATCTGTGGACTAAAACACTCTCAAGTCAATCACATTCAGTTGCAGCCTGAAATCGCCATTCCACGGACTAGTCTCGATCGTGTAGGCGAGTTCGATGCTGCCGTTCAACTGCGGCGTTTGCCCCGGCGTCTCAATACAATTCCACCAGATCGCTTCGATTGGCCGGTTTTGCGGTCCCGCCAGTCTCAACTTCAGGTGCTTGTCTTTTATAACTGCCGGGTCCGACAAACAACGCAAATTCCTCGTCGCAAACACGGGCCGCGGATTGCCCGCGCCGAACGGCTCCAACGCGTCCAATTCACGCGCTAAACCAAACGTCACCGCGTCCGGCGCTACCTCCAAATCGATTTGCACCTGCGGCTCGAGATCCGCTGGCGTCAAACACGACGCCGCATGCTCATTCAAACGCCGCCGAAACTCGGCAATCCGCTCGGGCCTGATCGCGATGCCGGCTGCATGCGAATGTCCACCAAATTTTTCAAACAGATCCGCGCACGCAGTCAAACCATTCAAAAGATGATACGCCTCGATGCTTCGTCCCGAACCGTGGGCCATGTCTCCATCGACTGAAAACACGACGCACGGTCGATGCAAACGCTCCGCGATTTTCGACGCCGCAATACCAATCACGCCGCGATGCCAGCCTTCACCCGCGATCACCGCCACGTAACAATCCTTCGGATCTTTCAACTCTGCGACCGCAAGATCGATGATCTGCTGCTGCACCGTCTTGCGCTCTTCGTTGCGTGCGTCGAGATGGTTCGCGAGCCGTCTGGCCTCGTCGGAGTCGCGCGTATCAAAGAGCTCAACCACAGCGCGCGCCGCGTCCATGCGTCCGGCGGCGTTTATCCTTGGCCCAAGCCGGAACCCGAGATCGTATGCTGTCATGCCCTTGCCATCTCCGCAACCGGCTACGTCGATCAACGCGCGCAAACCGGGATTCGCAACGCGGGCCAGGTCCTTGAGCCCGATTGCCACGATCGTGCGGTTCTCGCCCACTAATTTCGCGACATCTGCGACCGTTCCGATCGCGACAACCTTCATAAACGCGGGGACTTGTCCTTCGCGGCCATGTTCTCTGAACAGGGCGTGTACGAGCTTGAACGCAACACCGACGCCCGCGAGGTTCTTGTCAGGATACGGGCAGCCGGCCTGGTTCGGATTGAGCACGGCGAGCGCGGGCGGCGCGCCTTCTTTTTCGTCAGGCAGGTGATGATCGGTGATGATGACGTCGAGGCCGTGCTCCCGCGCCCAGTAGAGTGGCTCGTGCGCGCGGATGCCGCAGTCGATGCTGACGACGAGTTTGTAACCGGCAGCGACTGCTTTCTCGAGTGCCGCCTGCTGAATGCCGTAACCTTCAGTGAAGCGATGTGGAATGTGAAATCCTGTGTTCGCACCGAGTAGTTTGAGCGCACGCAACAGCACGGCGGTGCCGGTCGTTCCATCGACGTCGTAGTCGCCGTAGATCAGGATCGGCTCGCCTGCTGCGATTGCGCGTTGCAGGCGAGCGACGGCCTCTTTCATGCCCAGCATCGAATAAGGTTCGTGCAGTTGGTCGTAAGTTGGAGAAAGAAATACGCGTGCGGCGCACTCGTCGCCGTAACCGCGATTTATGAGAAGAGCAGCCAGGATCGGTGAGACACCCAGAACGCGTGCCAGTGAGGCGGCCCTTTCGGCATCGTGCTCGCGCACGATCCAGCGTTTGGCTTTCATTTAATTAATTTTTGTGCCTTTTGTGTTCTTACTCTGCAAACCATCCGTTGGCGTCGAGGAGTTTGACTCCAATGCGCCGGTTGCCGTCGAGGTCGTCAATCCAGGAGCCGTTTACTTCGGCATCCAGCTTACCACCAAACGGCGGCACCAACTTTACCTGCGAACCAAGCGGCACATCAACATCGATAAGCAGCGTGGCGCCGCCGCGGCTGATTTTAACGGCCTTCGCCTTCGCGCTGAAAGCTTTGCCTGAAGCGTCGGCTCCCTCCACATTCAGATCGAACTCGACAGGAACTCGCGGGCTCCGCGGTCGCTGGGTTTCAGTCATTACAATACACCGCCCTTTTACCGGGTTTGACTTTCAGAGGAGGGGCCCGAACAGTGTAACCGAATCCGTGTAGATCCGCGGCTAAATATTTGCCGAAACATACCCGAGCGCCAGCGCTGCCAGAATCACTCCGCCCACGATCACACGATAAACAACGAAGATGCTGGTCGAATGCGTCCGCAGGTACCGCAGTAGAAACCAGATCGACGCGTAACCCACCACACCTGCGACGACAGTCGCCGCCGCGAGTGATCCGTAGCTTCCCGGTGGAAGTTTGTGCACCGCCTCTTTCAACTCGAGCAATCCACTCGCCGCGACGGCCGGAATCGAAAGCAGAAACGAAAACCGCGCTGCCGTCTCGCGCGTCTGGCCCGCGAACAAGCCGCCCATGATGGTCGAGCCGGATCGACTCGAACCCGGAATGAGCGCCAACACCTGCGCGAACCCGACTGCGAGCGCGTCTTTGACTGTAAGCTGGTCCATCCCATGATCTCGTTTACCAACGATCTCGGCAATCATCAGCAACACGCCGACCACGATCATCATCGTCGCGATCACCCAAAGATTTTTTGTTAACGGTCCTTCAATCTGTTTCTTCAACAGCAACCCGAGGGTCCCGACTGGCAGCGAACCGATGATCACGAGCCACCCGAGCCATGCGTCCTTCGAGAGTCTGGGCCGATCCGGTGCGTTGGGCGCCTGCATGAGCGCAAGATGGTCCACGATGAACGCGCGCAGGATGTTGATGATGTCTCGGGTGAAATAGATCAGGACCGCGAGCAAAGTACCGAGTTGAATCACGGCGATCGTCGCGGTGGTTTGTTCGGCTTGCAGCGTCTTGTCGGCGCCGCCGTAGAGTTCCACGAGTCGTGCGGCAAAAACGAGATGGGCGGTGGAACTAACCGGGATGAATTCCGTCACGCCCTGGACGAGGCCGAGG
>DATNDM010000629.1:0-6787 GCA_035553235.1 Pyrinomonadaceae bacterium
TCGTTACGTCAAACAAAAAGTTGTCCTGCATCACGACGCCGAGATAGGAACGAAAATCACGTAGACGCAGAGTCTGTAAGTCCTGACCGTCAACTTTGATCTTCCCGGAAAGCGGTCGATTGAAATTCATGGCCAGACTGATGAGCGTGCTTTTGCCGGAACCGCTCGAGCCAACCAACGCTGTCGTCGATCCAGCGGGCGCCGTGAACGAAACGCTCTTCAAGACCGGCACGCCGGGGTTGTATTCGAAAGTAACGTTGTCAAACTCAATCTCACCCTGGACCTCTGGCAGCGGCTTGCGGTCTGCGTCTTCCTGATCTTCGGTCGGCATGTTCAGCACTTCGCGAATGCGATCAAGACCAGCAAATGCTTCCGTGATCTGTGTGCCAATGGCCGCGAACTGGACGAGCGGCATAGCCATCATGCCCGTGAACATCACATACATGAAGAGATCGCCGACCGACATTTGACCTCGGACCACTGAGTTTCCGCCCACGAGTATGATCACGACTCCAACCGCGCCGACCACGACTGACGAAAACGCCGAGGTCGCAGACACACCCGTCATCGACTTTGCGATGTTGCGAAAGAGCTTGTGTGCGCCACGAGCAAAGGTCAGCGCCTCACGCCGTTCCGCTGTGTAGGCTTTGACGATGCGGATGCCGCCGAGCGACTCAGCTAAACGGCCGGTGAGTGCGGCAGTGATTTCGCCACGCTCGCGGAACAACGGTCGTAAACGCGTGAACGCATACGACAGCGCGCCGCCGAAAATGCCGAGTACGAGAATCGTGATCGAAGTCAGACGCCAGTTCAGCCAGAACAAGATGCCGAGGGCCACTGCGGCCGTGATGAAACTGCCCGCGAGTTGGACCAATCCCGTACCGACCAGATTACGAATGCCGTCGGCGTCGTTCATGATTCGGGAGATGAGTTTGCCGGTCTGCGTCGAGTCGAAATAACTGATCGGCAATCGAGAAATCTGTTGCTGGACCTTCTTGCGCATCTCGGTAATCGCGCGTTGGGCCGCGACGCCAAGGACCTGCGACAAGCTGAACGTAGTCACGGCCTGTACCGTCGTCGCCGCGCCCGCTGCGAGCGCGATTTTCCAAAGCAGATCCGTGCGGCCCTGTCCGATTACTACGTCGATCAAATACTTCGTAGACGCAGGCAACACCAAACCCATTGCCTGGTTGATGATCATCAGCACCGCGCCGACCATCAAGCGACGCCGATGCGTCCAGATGAGTTCGCGCGCGTCCGTCCACGCCTCTGACCAGCGAATTTTCTTCTTTGGTTCGGCCATAAGGTGCTAACTGTACTCATTTCCCGCAGTTTTTTGTACCCGCGTGGCGCGGAGAAACATTTCTTGCCCCGGCACCATAAAGGATAGAAGCCGATGAATAACGTAAAAAGTCGGGATGGCGCTTGGATCCCTATACTGACCCGATCCGACGATGATTTCTGACTTTGAGGCAAAGATGGATAACGTAAAAATCTGTTCGGATGTATGATCGGCAGCGCCGGGGCTGCTGATTTTTCTCAAGACACTCTAACGTCTCACTCGATCAAGTTCATTAATAGAGGAGAACAAAACTAATGTCTGATCTCGACGACAACGCGGATTATGTTTACCCGATGCGAGTACAGGTCGCGCCCGGATCGGAAGCCGAATACCGTCACTACCGGAATGCCCTGCGACGCAGCGGCGAGCGCTTTCGGAGAGAGGCGCTCGCCGCGGGAGTCAGCGCTTCGCCACAGGACGATCTGATCTTTCGCGGCGGCAAAACACTGCCACACATGGCATTTCAAAACATCTACCTCGGACATCCCAACGACTTTGCACATGGAGATTTCGAGTCGATTGACAACGCCATCACGCGCTTGGTACGTGATGAGCGACTGCAAACCATCATTCAACAATACTTCCCCGGCAAAAAGCTCGAGTATGACATCGCGACGTCAGTGATGCTCGACGAGAACAGGCCAAACGAGATGGACGAGCCCGACGTCCAGAACAAAGTCATCGACCTGTTTGACAAGAAGCTAATCGCCGCGACCGATCTCGATCGCACTATTTTCAATCTCGTGCTGCCGCCCGACACGGTTCTGAAGTTGAATAGTTCCAGTTCCCGCAACGGTCTGGGCGGTTACCACGGCTCAGTACACTTCTCGCGCGAGGGACAGACGCGTACGCTCTACTATTCGGCCAACGTCTATTCGGCGGTTCGCTCGGGCCAGCGAAACGGTATCCCATTCTTCAGCGCACCGTGGAAGAATGTTGTCTGCACGCTCTACCACGAGCTGATGGAGTCGCAGACGGATCCCGACGTCGGCGACGCCATTCGCCTGAACGATCGTCGCTTCATTGGATTCAACTCGAAATTCGGCCAGGAGATCGGCGACCAGCCGATCGCAGCCAACTCGCTCGACAAAGTATTCAAGGAAGTACTGGCGATGCCTGGACCAACTGCTACGCCTATGCAGTTTATGTTTTCCAATAAAGTGCACGGAGCAGAAGGTCCCGAGGAAAAGCCCGCCGACAAAATCGTCGTCGATGGGCCGGAGATCAAGGGAGAGATCAGCTCGGGCGGCGAGCGTGACCGCTATACGTTCACAGTAGAAACCGCGGGGACGTACACGATCACGACTTCCGGTAACACGGATACCTTCGTGAGTCTCTTCGGACCCAATAACGAGTCGAAATTGATCGCGGAAGACGACGACAGCGGACCAGGCAACTTGTCGCTGCTGTCGCGAAACCTGACCCCCGGTCGTTATTTTGTGCGCGTGCGTTTGTTCAGTGCGTCGAGCACTGGACCATACGGAATCTCCGTACGAAAAGGCGCAGCCTAGATCGATTCTTTCATCCACGGATTACGCACACGAAACGGTCTGCGTAATCTGTGGATACAAACTCCAGATTAGCGATATGATGCGCGCATGACGCATCGTATCGTTAAGCTGATGGCCGTGTTGTCGGGCTTACTCGCTTTCGTTACCAACGCGGCGGCGCAGTCCTCCACTATCGACCTCAAACTCGCCGCACAATATTTTCAGCAGTTAAAGCAGACTTCCGATCGAGACGCCGGCAAGAGCTGGGGCTTGAGTTTGTATGGCCCAACGATGTTCGTCGATCCGGACACGGGCAACGTCGTCGCCAATCAGGCTGATCTCGAACACAAGCTGTCGCCGCAAGACGGCGTCTTTGTCGGCAAACTTCCTAACGAAAGCAATCCGGCTAATCATGCGTTCGACTGGGCCGGAGTCCATTGGACCATGGTGCTTTGGCCCGTTTCGCAGTTTCGCCAGCCTCGTGAGCGCTTGTTGCTACACGAGAGTTTCCACCGGCTTCAGGACAAACTCGGCTTGCCTGCGCGCGATGCGGTGAATTCGCATCTCGACACGCTGAATGGTCGCATCTGGATCCAGATGGAATGGCGCGCACTCGAACGCGCGCTACGCGAGACCGGACCAGCACGACAAGCCTCAATCGCTGATGCCCTGCTCTTCCGTGCGTATCGCCGCTCACTATTTCCGGACTCTACGACCAATGAAAACGCGCTTGAACTGAACGAGGGATTGGCTGAGTACACAGGCGTGAAGTTGAGTTCGGCGGATTTGCAGGAAACCGCGGTGCGCGCGAATCTTAGTCTCCGCCAGGCACGCAATAATCCTACTTTCGCCCGCTCGTTTGCCTACGTTTCGGGGCCGGCTTACGGTGCTTTACTCGATCTCGCTGGTAAACCATGGCGCGATAGTTTGAAGCCCACTACTGATCTCGGAGTACTGCTCCAACAGCGATACGGAATCTCAACTCGTGCGTCAGAAGCAGCCGCGCGTGCAGCGGCACTACGCTACGAAGGCGACGAGATCATCACGATTGAAACCCAGCAGGAACAAACACGGAACCAGCAGATTGCAGAGGCCAAAAAGAAGTTCTTCGACGAACCTGTACTGATCCTGCCTCTAACGCAGGATGTGAATTACAGCTATGACCCGAACAACGTAATCGGCATCGACCCGAGCAACACCGTCTATCCGACGATGCGAATCGTGGATGCGTGGGGCATACTGACAGTCACCAACGGCGCCTGGCTCGAACGCGACGCAAACGGCCACGTCATCCGCGCCCGCCTCCCCGCGCCCCAGGATCTCTCCGCGCGCCCATTGAAAGGCAACGGCTGGTCCCTGGAACTAGCGAACGGCTGGGAACCAACTCCCGGCGACCGCCCGGGCGACGTGAAGATCACGAAGAAGTGATCATGGAAAGCAACGTCGGTTTACGCAGTTGCTCGCCAGCGAGCACGAATTTGAAATAGCAAATTTCAAAAGACTCGTAGATCCCTTAACTCCACTCTCCGTACATCCTTTGCTTCGGCTTCGCCCCGGACAACTTTGCCCGTGCGTTCGTTCCCACGATTCCTGCCGACCGATGAATCCAAAGAGTGCGGATTAGCGCCGTAAGCTGAAGTTTTCATCCAGGGCTGTTGTCCTCCCGAACCTGTGAAGTCGCCCGGTCACAGCCCGGTGTTCTGAGGACGAACACGCATTACATGTAACGTAATGGCGCAAAAACCATTTCATTTGGCAGAGCTCAGTTCTCCCATTTTGAAAGGATTCCCATGGTGAAAGTCGTTTTATCCCTCGCGTTAGTTCTGGCTATTTCCCTTTCCTATTTCCCCTTTAGTTTCGCGCAAGATATCTCACCGCTCAGGAATGCTGACATAGTCAGGATGGTAAGAGAGAAGCTTCCTACTGAACAGATTATAGAGAAAATCAACAACTCCTCCTGCGCCTTTGATACGTTCCCGACAGTGCTCGAAGAGCTCAGATACAGAGGTGTATCAGATGAAATCCTGGATGCGATGGTGAAAGCACCCCGCGGACGCCGGCGGGTTCCACCCAACTCAGTCACCACGAGTCCGACACTAGCCCCGGCGAACGTTGCAGTTGAACGTAGCTCGACAAATTCATCCCCGCAATCTCAGGCGATAACTCAACCGCAGCCAAAAACGGAAGCAACTCCGACTCAATCGAATACCGCAGCTAAACAAACCGCACCGGCAAATGTTCGCAGTGCAAAGCGACTCAAAGAGAAAAAGATTCTCGGTTACATCACTGAGTTCTACTCACCCACCTCATTTGAGATCGAAGACTATCGAATTACACGGGATGAGTCGGTCGAATTTGACTTTGAGAATCAAAGCGCAGACATCAGCTTTAAGAAAGAGGACTTGCGAGTTGGAACACTGGTTGAAATCCGTGGCCTATTTGACGAAACCACCAACGAGCTTCGGGCTGCCAGGGTCAAAATAGATCTCGATCAGTTTCGGCAGCTTGATGTAACGACTATCCTCGATCGTAAACCGTTAGAACTACTACAAACTGAATCGGGGTGGCGTGGACTCATTGCCGCCGATGGCAGGCGCGTACGAATCGAGCCCGACACGAAAGTGCTCTTCCGTGTCAACCAGAGCGGGAAGAAGCAAGTACAAGTACAGGAAAAAGCCGACCGCGAGAACAAGAAACATGAACTTAATCCTGAAAACAAGGACTGGTACAAAGAAAGTAAGTCACGTGGCGACAGGTCTTGGTCTAGTGAAAGCGATGCAAAATTTGTGGATGAAGAATTCGTCCCGTTAACGTCACTGGCCGATGTTGGGCCAGGTACGATCATGACGTACCACGGGCGTGAGCAGGCTGACGGGACTGTGCTTGCCAGTAAGGTTGAGTTTACCCGGAATGAAATGGAAAAGGCTGAATTCGATCTCTGGAAACGGGTCAAGGTGAAAGAGACTCCGTTTAACTTCGAAGCAAATAAACCTGGTGAGCTAAAGGTTGGTTCTGACAAATATAAAGTAGTGCCCAACCAGGAAGTACAAGACTATGTAAATCGTTTGGGCCAAAGTCTGGTGCCTGAATATCAAAAGGCTTTGCCGGAATCGAATCCGCAAAAGATCCATTTTCAATTCAGAGTGGTGCAGGCGAAGAGCTTCAATGCCAGCTGTTACCCCTCCGGCATGATCATTATCCACTCCGACGTATTCCAACTTCTCGAGAATGAAGCGCAACTGGCGGCAGTCCTCGCCCACGAAATAGCTCATGCGACGCAGGAGCATGCATATCGAGAGATGCAGCACAACAAAAAGCGACGGACGGCACTGGCAATCGGCAGTCTTGTCGCCGCGGGGATGGGCTATTACTCGGTTAGTCGAATTCTAACTATGGTTAACACGGCGATGATCCAGGGTTACGGTCGAACCTTGGAAAATCAATCGGATCGTTTGGCACTGCAATACATGGCAGACGCCGGTTACGACCTTCGTGAGGCTCCGCGCGTCTGGAAATTAGTCGCTATATCAGAAGGGTATGGTCCCACCTTCTACTGGTCCTCGCACGACAATGCACCGGAAAGACGCAGCTTCATGATGGTGACAATTAGAAATTCATTCTCGACCCTGAATCTCTCGAGTTTCAAGAAAAACGAAGACTCGTTCCAGCGAATAGCGAAGCTGGTAAGAGAAGCAGACGGTAAGAAAAGGCAGAAGATAAAAGTTCTATCCTGACTCTCAAATACAGGAACGGTTAAGACACAAGTAATTGGGTTTTATGACAACACGGATATTCACTCCTCCCACCTTAGATGAAGGTGGAGCTTTCAATTTCATAGATCAGGTGGGCAAAGCCGGCGAGTGTTATCGCACAACCTACTTTTTGTGTTTGTGGCTAACTTTGAAAGCAAGAATCGGAGTGTTGCGGGTGATATCATTCGAGCATGACAGTCGAA
>DATNDM010000630.1:0-9435 GCA_035553235.1 Pyrinomonadaceae bacterium
CACCAGCTCGGCCGGCAGTTTGAGATTGTAAATATCGTGCGTGCGCAGAAAACCATCCTGCGCGTTGCCTTTTTCGTCGATCATCGAGAGCACGATGGCCGACAGTCCGGCTCGCGCCGTATCAACGTAACCATGCGTCGCGAAGTGAACATAGCGATACTGGCCCAACTCACCGCTGGTCACCATTGATCGACTTGCACGGAAGTCGACAGCTTTCAGATTTGACTCCGACGGCGCGACTGCGAGGATCTGATCAGCCTCCTGCCTCGTGAAGGGTAGTCGTCCAATCACAAGCTGTCCGCCGCTGCCGCCGGACAGGTGTTCGATGATGCGCGTATCGTTTCCCGTGCTTACTGTCTTGACTGGCATTGTCGCGCGAGCGCTACTCGTGAACCGCGCATCGACAGTTGAGAAAACGGGATCGGCGATCACTGCAATACCTTTGGGTGCAGGTTGGCGGTTCGCCAGAGTCTGACGCTGGACCGCTAAGGACGAGGCAGACGGCAAACTCGCGATTTCATGATCGATTACCAGCGGCCGGTAATTTCCCGCCGAGCGGTCCAGTGACAACGCCGCGAACGGCACGTATTGCAGCGCGCCGTCTGCAACAATGATCAATCGTTTCGTCCCGAGTTCAGCCGCGGCGGGCGCGAGTATCATTCGACTCAGGTCCGCACTCGCGCGCCGGAACTGCGCGTCGGCTTCGGCAATTCGTGTCTGGCGTTGCGCCGGATTTTCGAGACTGTCGAACACGCTTCGAGCAGTCAGCGATTCGTAAACCTGCCGCGCCGCTTTCTCGACCTGCTCGCGTGCGGGCAGTTTGTACGTCTTCAGTGATTCTGGGCTGACGACCCAGAGGTAACTCTGCACATCGCCAAGCGCGTATTCCAGCAAGACTGTGTTCGGATTTAACTGCGCTTGAATTCCCTCAAGCCCGAGTGGCTGCGGCTGCATCAGCGCGGCATACTCGGGGCTCGCTTTGCGAATGGCGGCTTGCACCTGCTGGTAGTCATCTTCGAGCGCGCTGATCTCTTTAGTCAGCGCCGCGATATCGTCCGGTCTTCCGTTTTGAGTGGTTAACTGAATCTGCCGTTGCGCTTTCGCATTCAACGAACGCCTGATGTCTCGTTCCTTTTCGAGCAAACCGGGGTCGACGCCCTGCAGAATATCCACGTGCGCTTCGTTCAACATTTCCGTGAGACTGCGTGCGCGCCCGCGCTCGCTGGCCTGGAGCGCCTCTGCGTCGTAACCCTTTGCCGGCTCGCGAAGATGCAGTTGCATCAGCAAATCGACTAAAAACTCATAGGCTGTTTCTCGTGAGGCGAGGTAAGAAGCGCGATGCTGTTGGCTACCGGACTGCGCCCGCACCGTTTCGATCAGGCTGAGCGACTCTTCAATGCTCCGCTGCGATTCATTCAGATCGCCGAGTTGCTGTTGCGCGCGCGCGCGACCCTCCAAAGCGGTCGACGCATTGTTCAAGTCGCCGATGCTGCGAAATATCGAAAGTGACTGATTGTAGAAATCAACCGCCTCGCGCGGGCGATTGAGAAGAGTATAAACATGGCCCAGGTTGCTCAACGAGACTGCTTCTCGTCGAACATTGCCAACCGCACGTTGAAACTGGAGCGCCTGCTGGTGATACTCGAGCGCCTTATCGAGCTGGTTCTGCCGTGAATACAGTACGCCTAAGTTATCGAGAGTCTCCGCTTCCTGCGCTTTATTCCCGGTTTGCTGTTGGATAGTGCGGGCCTGATTGTAATACTTAAGGGCGTTCTCATTGTCGCCGAGCCGAGTGTACGCGACGCCGATGTTACTCAGCGCCAACGACTCAGGGCTCTTAGATCCCACGGCTCTAAATCTAATCAGCGCCTGCTGTAGATAATCGATCGCCTTTTCCGACTCACCCAGCCTGTTGTAAGCATTGCCGATGTTGCTCAGCGTGATGCCTTCGGTGAATTGGTTCCCGAGCGGCTTGTAAAGCGGCAAAGCCTGCAGGAAATACTCGAGTGCCTTCTGTTGGTCAGAGGCCTCGCTATAGATGAACCCGATATTGTTGAGTGCTGAGGCTTCGGTTCCCTGGTTACCAGTTTCTCGCGCCAGAGCGACCGCGCGCTCGTAATGAGTCAGCGCTTCCTTCACTTCGCCCAGAAGATTGCTCGCGCCGCCCACGAAAGTTTCGAGCGATCCTTCCAACCGGCGGTCACCGATTTTTTGCGCGAGTGAAAGGGCCTCTCTCGCGTATTTGAGCAGGTTGCGAGGCTCGCCGAGTTGGGCAAAGCGAACTATCAGCGCCCGCAGCGTGATGGCTTGCCGGTAAGTTTCACCGCGACCGGCGAACAGTTTTGCCGCCTCGAGATACTTGTCGATAGATGCGCGTTTGGAAGCAGCTTTTTCCTCGTTACCAATCTTCTCAGCCTCCTCGAAAAGTCTTTCGGCATGAGTCAGAGTTTTGTCGTCAGCGGTCGCTTCTCTCAACTGGACGATACGGATCGCATACCGGCCCGGCGGAACTTTGATATTCGGCGCACGCACTTCAATTCGATAATTACCTGGCTTATCGGCGAGGAGTAAGACCGGTTCCGTTCCCCACCGGTCATTTGGGCTATCAACTTCGCCAATCTCTTTACCATCCGGTGTGAACAAGGCAAGGCTGACATCGATCTCTTTCTGTTCCACTAGTGCATATAAAAACTGACCGGCGGTAAGCGAGACTCGGTAAGAATGGGTCTCGCCACCTTTGAGTTCGCGTTCCTGCGCAGAAAACGTTGGGAGCGTTTCGGTTTCCCCCTGACTGGGAGCGGTTGTAACCTGGGCAAGTCCTACGGACACAAAACAACTCAGCCATAGGGCTGAGAAGATACTGAACGAACGGTTGTGCCAACGTTTACTCATCGGCTTAGTTTTAAACCGCACCTGGATAACGCGTGAAGTGGCGGGGGGCTAATCGTGCCGGCTTCACACGTTATCCTTAGGTTGAGCGGGTCGTTAATTCAACTTAGTTTTTTCCGTAGCCGGCGGCATTTGCAGCCTCTTCAGGGGTGACTTGTCCGCCGGACTGAGCTGTAAAGTCGCCATTTTGCGGGTTTACGGTGTCGTCCAGTTGGGTGCCAGGCGTACTCCACGTTCCGCTTCCCGTCCCATTCGCACCCGTCGTAATGCTGCTTACCGTTATGGTCCAATCCACGTCGTGAAAGTGGAACTGGGGGAAAGTGAACGGAGCGGTGGGGAGTGGGGGTCCTACTGTTGCCTTGACGTTGTTAATGTTGGGTTCGGTGAACTCGTAGGCAGTGCCCGCGGCGTTGGTGGTGATATGGCAGCCAGCCAGTTTCGCATTTCCGTAACTGTTTGCCGGGGTGATATCGCTGGCGTTTAGTGTCCATATTGGTGATGGCATCGTTTATCCTCCTTCAGTGTCTAGATGGGTTTTCAAATCCTCGGGATGGTGTTCTGGGCTGAATTCGAAATGATCCCGCTTCGACTCGGCCTTCCTCTGTAGCCTTCCTATTAAGTAACGCGAGAAGTTATTTGCCAAACCACCATGCAATTTTCAAAGGTGAAAAAGCAGAGACCAAGAGAGGGTTTCAGAGCGGACGTCTATTTTTTTAACTTGATTACGTGTGACGGGCGCTTTGGATGCCGCCATGATATGCCTACTCACGCCCGTCGTCCAGAATTTAATGACGTCGTAGGCTTTGCATAAAAACTCGCGACATCGCTCTTCTCTGCGCAATCTCGGCGTTCTCTGCGTCTCTGCGGTGAGTTATTGCTATGAATTAGTTAACCGCAGAGACGCAGAGAACGCCGAGGTTGCGCAGAGAAATCAATAATCGGTACTTTTTGTGCAAAGCCGACGTCGTAAGTGCCTGAAAATTTCACCTGCTTGTGCAAAACTGCCGCTTCCGGAGAAATGCGTGAAACCGAGTGAGGACTTCGATGGGGTTTCACGCATTATCTTCGTTGTCGCGGTCGTTGATTTACGTTGAACTAAGGCTTTGCCTACAAAGTCGGGGATGGCTTGGATCGGGTCAGTACAGGGAGCGGTAGCGACCTGGTCAAACCATAGGAATCAAGAATCGTTAGATGTCGCATGCTGATCACGGACCAGGTCGCTACCGCTCCCTGTACTGACCCGATCCAACAATGATCGCTGACTTTTGAGGCAAAGCTTGAACTAAGATGACGCCTGCGCGTGAGAGGCGGCCTTTCCCGTATCGATCATCCCTCCTGTTTGAGCCGTGAAGTCGCCGTTTTGGGGCCCGGTGTCCGGCCCCTCATCGCCCGGGGTGGCCCATGAACCGGGCATGGACGCTCCCGTCGGCCGCCTCCACACAGTTATGGCCCACTCCAGGTCCAAAAATTTAAAAATCGGGAAAGTAAAAGGAACCGCCGGATTCAAAGAAGTCGCCGTACTGGACAAAACGCCGGTGTCCGGTTTCGTAAACTTGTAGCTGTCGCCTTCAAAAATGATATGGCAGCCATGAAGCAGTTGGCCGGCATCGCCTCCTCTGATACCGGAACGGTGTAGCGTCCAAATCTGTTCTGATTCTGTTGACATTCTGATCCTCCTTCTAAGGTCACTTGTCTCATTTCCTCGGTGATTGTGCCGTGTGGGAAGCTTGCGATAATGGCTTCCGTGAAGCGTCGCTATTTCTTAACGCGAGAGTTTACTTGCCAAATCACCACGCAAGATTCAGGTAAAAGCAGAGACTAAGAGAGGGTTCAGGGCGGACGTCTATTGTTTTAAAGTGTGATTGCTTGTGACCGCGCTCTGGATGCCGCCATCATATGCCTACTCACGCCCGTCGTCCAGAATTTAATGATGTTCGAGCTTGATGGCGTAGACGAGGAGATTTCCGGGGGATTTCAACGTGGTGAGCGAAGGCCCTTTTTCAGACTCGGGTTTCGCGATCGAATTCTTCGCAAGGAAATCCCCGACGACCTTGTTCTGTCCCGCGTCGGCGATGAGGTTTTTGGTTTGTGGCGAGGCAGCTTGCCTCGCGGACTCGAGCTCCGCCACCGTGTCCTTTGAAAACACGAGCCACAACTTCTCAACTCCTTGTTGCTGGTCAAACTCCAACCACGACTTTTCCGGAATTTGAACTTCTTGGCCAGCACTGATTAGCGACGAATTGTTGTTCGCAGTTGTAGACGGGAAAACAACCACATACTCAGTCGTAGCAGCAGCAGTTGGTGGACCTTCGTTGAAGATGTACAGGTAACCTTGTTCCGGACTGCGAATGTGCACACGAATGTGATAGCTCGGTTCGAAATTTATCTCACCCGCCAGCGTGAATGGAGCCTGATACTTCTGACCGTCTTTGAATTTCTGCACGGTAATCCAGTAAGTGAGCGTACGTTCTACGGGTGGCGCAACGGGCGTCGTCACACTGCTGCTCGGGCTGGAACGCCTGGAACGCCACACGCTGAAAGCAAAGATAGACGCAGTCACCACTGCCATCGCGATGAGGGCCAGTAGTAACACGATTCTCCTTCCCGGATCCGTATCGACTTCGTGAGCGGGCGTGTCAGGTGACGAAGTCCGGTGAATCTCAGCGTCGATGTCCAGACGTTTTTTCAAACTGCGCAGGTCGATAAGCATGTCCTTCGCAGTTTGATAACGCTCGTCAGGATTCTTTGCCATCGCCTTCGCAACGACGCGTTCCAACTCCGCCGGAGCCTGCACGACCTTCGTCAATGGAACCGGATCTTTTTCGAGAATCTGGACGATGGTGTGACTGGTAGTGGCGCCGCTGAAAGGGATGACGCCGGTCACCATCTCGTAAATCATCACGCCGGTGCTCCAAATATCAGTCCGCACGTCAACGGCGTGAGCCTGTGCCTGTTCGGGCGACATGTAATTCAGCGTGCCCATGATGAAGCCGGGCGCTGTTTTGAACTCAGTGGCGGCCTCCGACTCCTCTTCGTCCTGCGAAACTTTTTTCTCAGTTAATTTCGCGAGGCCGAAATCCAATACCTTCACGACGTGGTCGCGGCGTCGAATCATCACGTTTTCGGGTTTGATATCGCGATGAACGATGCGTGCGTCGTGTGCCGCATCGAGAGCTGCAAGCACCTGGATACTGATGTCGAGTACCTCGGGAAGCTTGAGTCGTTTGCCGTGCAGGTGATGACGCAGCGTCTCGCCATCGATGAATTCCGTTGCAATGAACGTCAGCCTATCGACTTCGCCAAACTCAAAAATCGTGAGAATGTTCGGCTGGTTCAACGACGACGCGACTTTCGCTTCCTGGCGGAAGCGCTGCATGCGTCGTTTGTCCTGCGAGATGTCGGACGAGAGCACCTTCAACGCGACGGTGCGATCGAGCCGCGTGTCGCGCGCGAGATAAACTTCACCCATGCCGCCCGCGCCGAGAGAGTCGAGCACGACGTAAGAACCGAACTGCTGTCCTTTTGTTAGAGTCGGTCGGGTTGGGCCAGCGGCATCGTCGTCGATGAGTAACGGCGCGGCAGCTTCAGCCGCGAGGCCGCCAATAAAATCCTCGTCACCGGCGCGCCGGTGTGACGCGAGCAACTCCTCGACCTGCGCCCGCAGTGAGTCGTCATCGCTGCATTGCGCTTTCAAGTAAGCGGCGCGTGCCTCGCTGTCGAGGCTGATTGCCGATTTGAAAATGCGACTGATCTGTTGCCAGCGCTCGGGCGTCAATTGGCGCCGCTCCCGGTGAGTTGTTGGTAAAGCCAGGCGCGCGCCATGTTCCAGTCGCGCGTCACAGTGTTTTCGGAAATGTGGAGCACGCCCGCGATCTCTTCGTTGTTGAGACCGCCGAAGTAGCGCAACTCAACCACCTGGCTGCGCCGCGGATCCATCTCCCCAAGAGTCTTCAGCGCCTCGTCCAGTCGAATCAGTTCACGACCCTGATCGGTCGCGACGATTGCCACCTCTTCGAGGGAGACTTGTTGCGCGCCGCCACCGCGCTTCGCATACGCATGCCGCCGCGCGTGATCAATCAAAATCCGCCGCATGATTTGCGCGGAGATGGCGAAGAAGTGCGAGCGATTGGCCCACTGCACATTCTTTTGATCGACGAGACGAACGTAAGCTTCGTTGATCAGCGCGGTGGTTTGGAGTGTGTGACCTTTGCGCTCGCGACTCATGTAGCGGCGCGCGAGACGGTGCAGTTCGTTGTAGACCAGCGGATATAACTCGTCGAGAGCGGACTGGTTCCCTTCGCGCCATTCCGCGAGCAGTGCAGTGATCTCATGTTGCCGGGGTGATTGAGTCACATCAAGCTTTGAATTGATCGATGTCGCCGGGTTTTCGAAGCATCTTGTTTACTTCGCCGACGTGGAGTTCTTCTTCCGCAATCATGCGGCGCGCGTAGTCTTCGAGTAAGACTGAACGATCGCGCGTGAGTTCGAACAGTTCCTTGTAGAGCGCGAGTCCGGCTTTTTCTGCTTCGAGAGATTCGTTGAGTATGTCGTTGATGCCGTGTTTTTCGGTCTCGAGCAACGCGCCGATCTTCAGCGATGGGTGTTCACCAAAATGCGTGACCAACTCGCCCGCTTCGTTTGCATGTGCGAGGCAGGTGTTTGCTTCGTTGCGCAGCCAGCTCACGATTGGAATTCGATTGTGACCGAAGACCATCAGGGAATAATGCGTGTACCTGACGACGCCCGCCAACTCCGCTTCCATGATGCGGTTCAAAAGCTTCACCGCGGCCGCCTTGTCAAACGTTTCCTCCGCCATACTGTCTCCTTTGCTCGCTTAAAATCTTAAGGACAGACAACTGAGCCCGCCGTCCATCTTCTGAAACTCCGACATGTCTAAAGAAATCGTCGAATAGCCTAAAAGCTCTAATTCACGCTTCAGTGTCGGGAATCCACTCGCGATGAGAATTTTGCCGTTCAGTGACAGGCAATTTGCCGCGTACTCTTCAGTTGAGTTTATGCCGAGCAGATCGTAACCGGAAAACTCTGCTTTGTGGCGGAGCGCATCGATGACAACGAGGCGCTTGCCGGGAAGATAAGCCAATCCGCTCTTCAGGTGAAGAATATTAGTCAGATCACGGATGTCAATCAAACTCGTCGTGAAACCGAATGCGTGTAAGAAGCCGGCGAGTTGCTGGGCGCCGTCTTCGTTTGTCCGGCGCGAGATGCCGATGAAGAAGTGATCGCCGGCTTCGCAGACGTCGCCGGCATCGAGTGTGCCGGGTGCTTCGATCGCGTGGACGTTGTCGAAGTAGTCGCGCAGTACTGGTGCAATATTCGCGACTTCACCACGCCGGCTCTCCGCGCCCGGCCGTGTCAGTACAGCGCCGCGTGGAGTCAAGAGCGCCGTGTCTTCGACGAAAGTCGAGTCAGGATGCTTGTCGTCCGGCGGCAAGCGTATGACTTCGAGACCACACGATTCGAGCGCTTCGCAGTATTTCTCATGCTGTCGCAACGCAAGTTCGAGATCCGGTCTTCCTAAATCAACCGAAGTCTCCCCGGACGCGAAACTTACAGATGGTTGTTTGACTATTGCTCGTCTAAACATCGCTCCTGTGTGATTGGCCGGACGGGGGTGGCCACGGAGGGCCACCCTTACAACGAGGCTAACTGACTTTGCTCATCAACCGCTTTACGGTTGGTGTGAGCAGCGCGAGTACCCCCGCCGAAATCAACAATCCGACTGCGATTCCGCCAAACAACTTCACGAGCTGCATCGGATTGTTCGACACGTAGAATCCTGACAAATATCCCGCCAGCTTGCTGCCAAACGCGGACGCCAGAAACCAAACGCCCATCATGATCCCGACAAGCTTCAACGGCGCGAGCTTCGTCACGGTACTCAGTCCCACCGGACTCAAACACATCTCGCCGCAAACCTCGAGGAAGTAAAGCCCAACGAGCCACAGCGGACTGATCCGTCCATTCACCGTCAACATGCACGCGGGAACCATCAGCAAGTACGCAGCGCCGATGAACAGCAGTCCGAGAGTAAACTTGACCGGACTCGACGGCTGACGATCCTTCAGCCACACCCACAGCGCAGAAAACAGCGGCGTCAGAAAGATCACAAACAACGGCGTGCACGATTGCAGGTAGCTCGAAGGAAATTCCCTGCCCATAAACTCCGTCCGCACCAGTTCCTTCGCGAACAGATTCAGGCTCGCGCCCTTCTGCTCGTAAGCGCCCCAGAACAGAATCGTAAACAGAAAAAAGATCACGATCGCAGCGATGCGTTTCCAGTCAGAGGACGTTAACGGCGCATTCGCTGCGAGGTCGCTCGCTTTCTCCGCGGAAGCCTTCTGGATCCGGCCGCCGACGTGCTTCAGCCAACTCCCGAACAGCACAAAAACGACCAGGCCCAGTATCATTCCGATTGCGGCGGCGCCGAAGCCCCAGTGCCAGCTCGTGTTCGGATCGAAGCCGTTGTTTACGAGTGTTTCTTTGAAAGTTTTACTCTGCGCGAGGTATCCGCACACTAACGGCGCG
>DATNDM010000631.1:0-5164 GCA_035553235.1 Pyrinomonadaceae bacterium
CGCCTCGTCCTCGTAAACATTCCGACGGGATTGTCGGGATACGACGACGCCGTGCCGCGGTTCATCGCCTCGTTCCACGAATCGAAGTAGCTCGCCGACATCGACGCCGCTTCGGCAGTATCCGGACCGCCGTTAAAATCACCCACCATGACGCGCGGCTCAGCAAAATTGGCGGCCCAACTCTTCAACTCGCCCGCTTCAACGACGCGATTGGAAGATGCGGCATCGTCCAGATGCGTCGCAAAGAAGCTGATATTTCGACCGCCTACGTTGATGGTCGCCTGCGCTACAGAGCGTTGCGCGCTCAAAAACTTTGCATCAACACTGACCAAAGGATGCCAGGTCAGAATCAGATTCCCTTCATCGGTGCCGTTATATTTCGGCACGAATTGGTGGAACCACGTACGACCCGTTCGCTGGGACAATGCGCTTTTGATAGCAGAAACACTGCCTGACGGGACTTCACAAAGACCGACAACATCAGGATCGACCGACGCGATCCATGTTGCTGTTCGATCGTAATTGGTGACTGCGTCTGTTCCCTCGCCAAACTGTGTGTTCCAACTCATGACTCTGAGTGAAACAACAGCAAACGGGGGCGGGGCTTCAGCTTGAACAGTCGCGTGTAGGAAGAATGAAAGAAAACAGAATAAGAGGACGCCGCACGCACAGAACAATTTTTTATAGCCCAACCTACTTCTCCTTACTCGTTGGCCGCTAGTTTTGGTTTTGATTTGGAAAGACGGACGCCAGGGAATAAACTAACTGCTCGCTCACTCGATGGCGAAAATTGAAGTGGCGTCGGAACGTGCCACTTAGACGGCGCAAAAGCTAACATCTCGATCGAGTGCTGTCAAAAACTTTTTTCGAGCACCCGCCGTGACTGGTCCAATTATTATTTTATTGTTGTTGTGAAGATTATTTTTTCGCGACGGAGTGGTACACATCCAACCACTGTGGACCCACGACGGACCATGTGTATTTCGTACACTCACTTCGTGCTCTCTCGATCATTGTTTGTGAGGCGGCCCCGTCAGTGAGAAGCTTCAGAGCACGCGCGGCCAGCGCTCCATAATTGCCGACAGGCACGAGAAATCCCGTTATTTCATCAGTAACCATGTCGGGGATGCCGCCGGCGTTAGTGGTTACAACCGGCAAACCACACGTGAATGCTTCCAGAATCGAGAGCGGCTGATTGTCGATCTTTGAAGCATTGAGATAAACGTCCGTGGCAAAATACTGCCGGTTGATCTCGTCATGCTCAACTCGACCGGTGAAAGTGGTGTGCTTCAATTGTAATTCGTTTGCAAGGTTCTCAAGTGCGTTTCGCTGGCTTCCATCACCCACAACTGTGAGTACAGCATCGGGAATTTCACGCTGGATGTTCGCGAACGCACGCAGCAGGTCGTCGACGCCGTAGTGACTTTCGAGATTGCGGTTCGAAAGAAAGAGCGGTCGCAGCGTGGTGCGTTGTCGAAATTCAAATGTGTCGAGGTCGATGATGTTGAAAATCGCGCGTGCCTCGTAGCCGAACTTTGCAAAGACGCGGACGAGGTATTCAGAAGGAACAACGATCTTGTCTACGAGCCTCAACATCGACCGTGTCGAGCGTGGCCAGCGTTGCAGGTGATCTTCAGCTTCGCCGCTGTGATAATTGAGCAGGATCTTCTTACCGTAGAGCTTGCTGACGAGGATGGCGGGCGTCGGCGCGATCAGGAATGACAGGTAAGCAGCCGAGAAGATGTGAATCACATCGTACTTTCTCACTTCTCGCAGCAGGTTCAGGATGTAAGCGATCGACGTGGCGAGCGTGCGGACGTACTTGATCGATTGGAGCTTGCGAAGTATGCCGGGAAGACGTGGATTGATCGGCAAAAACGCGACTTGAACTGACGGTTCGTCTTGCAGGTGTCGGATCAGTCGCTCGGCTTGCACTGCCTGTCCGCCGAGGATGTCCAGCGACGCCGCGACGATCAAAACTCGAGTCATATTTTTAGCCACAAAAAAGCACAAAAACACACAAAGGAAAATGGATGGGCAGGGTCAAACTTCGTTGCGGTTGCATCTCTTAGGTGCTTTTGGTGCCTTGTGATCTGCTTTGTGCCTTTTGTGATCTGCTTGTGCCTTTTGTGATCTGATTTGTGCCTTTTGTGATCAAAGAAACTTGCGATAGAGCGCTATTGTTGTCTTGAGGCGGTTCTCGGTTGAGAAGCACTGTTCCACCCGGCGTCGTCCATTCATTCCCATTGCGACGCGCCTCTCAGGATCTCGCAGCAGCGCAATCAATCGTTCCGCCATCGCGCGATCATCACCGGCGTTCACAAGATAACCAGTTTCCCCTTCCACGATCGCTTCGCTTGCACCACCGACATTCGTCGCGACAACTGCGCGGCCCGCAGCCATGTATTCCAAAATCGAATTCGAGAAACCTTCAGCCTGCGAACTCAACACGCAAATGTCCGACGCCGCGAGCAGGTCCGGCACACTCGCACACCGCCCGATAAACAAACACGACTCACTTAACCCCAGCTCGTTCGCAAGTTGCTCTGTCTCCGCTCGCAACCTGCCCTCGCCCGCAATCACAAACCTCGCTTCCGGAACTTCCGTCTTCACTCGCTGTGCGGCCCGCAACAGCATCGGATAATCCTTAACCCTGTGCTCGAAATTAGCGACCATCGTGATTACGGGATGCTCGCGCAGCATCTCGAGATGCAAACGCTCGAGTGCTTCCCGCGCGTCGCCGTTTAGCTAAAACCGCGTCATGTCGAGGCCGTTGTAAATGACGACGATCTTGTGATCAGGCACGCCGAGTTCGATCAGGTGTTCTTTGACTGCCGCCGCGTTTGCAACCACCGCCCGGGCCAACTTGAAAGCGCCGCGTTCCGCAGTGCGCTGCGCGCGCGTACGCGTACCGGTCGTTTCACGTTTGGAAGCAATCCGGCCGCCTACCCCCGCAACTGATCCAACCGTCATCGCAAAGATATTCGAATAAAAATCGTGTGAATGAACGATCTTGATGTCATGTTGCCGCAGGTAAGCAACGAAACGGCGAGACTGTTGGACCATGCTCGAATCGTAGAAGCTGGTGAGCGGAAAGTCCACTATCGGAACTTGCAGCCGCTCAGCTTCAGATCGCAACACGCCGCCACCGCGCAACGCAGCCACATGCACTTCAAACTCGCCACTGTCGCGCAGCAGCGAAATCATCTGGAGCATTTGACGTTCCGACCCACCCTCAATAAAGCCATGACCAAGTTGTAAGATATTCGGCTTTGACATTGGAAGCCCATCCACAGATTACGCAGATTGTAAAAAAGTTCTGCGTAATCTGTGGATGGTTTTTTAGTCTTCAATCAGTATTTCGTGATCATCCGGAAGTAGAAGCGATCGCGCAGGTCGTATGCGCGGAGCAGGAGTCGCGGCGCCACGCGCAGCATCATGAGTGTGAAAGCCGTCTTGCGATTGCGAAAGAAACGGTTTGCCTCGGTCAGTCCCTTGATAGCGCCCGCTGTGTCGCCCGAGAAGAACGCGTGTTTCCCCTGATGTAAACGCAAGAGCGCGTGAAAGTGCTCATACTGATTGTCCACGGTCGCGCGCTCGGAAGGCGTCAGGTCGGTGCGCTGTCTTACTTTCCTCAGCACTTCAAGAACGTGTTCACTCAGCCAGATCGGATCCGCGGTAAGGCTATCCGGACGCCGCCGATAACGCGCAAGCACGTCTCGATGATAAGCAATGCGGCCGCCGCTCTTGATCACGCGCAACCACAGATCGAAATCTTCGACACTGCGCAGCGACTCGTCAAACAGTCCCGCGCGCACCAGCGCCTCCTTGCGTGCGATCGAACAATTCGAAACGTTGCACTCCTGAAGCAACAATCGTTCGAATGTGACTTCACCATTCGACGGGCAGCGCGTCATAAACTCTTCGCTTTCATCCGACGCTCCCCAAAACATCACCACGTTCGGATAAAGCACGTCGATCGACGGATCAGCCTGAATTCGTTTGACCTGGACCTCGAGATAGTGCGGCAGCCAAACGTCGTCCCCGTCGAGGAAAGCAATGAGTGACCCGCGCGCGGCGTTGATGCCGGCATTGCGCGCGGCGCTGACGCCGCGATTCTCCTGTTTGATATAAACGATGCGCGGCAGGTAGGGCGCGAGCGTGCGCTCGAGCTCCGGCGTGTCGGGCGAGCCGTCGTTGACGACGATGACTTCGTAATCTTTGAAGCTCTGCGCAAAGGCAGAGTTGAGCGCCTCACCGATAAACTTGGCGACGTCGTACGCAGGAACGATCACACTGACGAGAGGGCTATCGGTCTGAACCAATGAAATCTCCGTGCTGTTTAATCTGCTGACGCCGTCCGGGAGGAGTTCAGAGCCGCGCCTTCCATCTTAGCCGACGAAAGAAGATCCAGCGAACCCCTGACGGGTTGGGGCCGTACCCTGCCGAACCGTTTTCTTTTCATCAAGCAATCGATAACCGTCATTTCGTCCGTCAAGTTTACGGTGTGAATGCCGATAATGTCTGTGTCCCAATCTGGACGTATCTTTAAAACTTCTGTTTCGGCGTACGTTGACGTACTCAGCGTCTCCACTTTGCTGATGGTCGTGGCGTACCCATACCGCAAAGAACTGTCCTGGCCAGGCCGGTAGAGAACATCGTTTGACCAAAAGAGTCTGCCGGCCGGGCGTGCTGACTTAACATCCGACACCACGGGATTTCGAGCATGCGGCTGCCATGGCCCAAGCGGAGTCTCCGCGTAGTACAAATGCAGCTCATCCCAATTTACCGCGACGCCTTCTTCCTGGATGTTGACGAACATCCACCACATTCCCTCTGCTTCGATGAGTGTAGCGTCAACCGGGAAGCGCGCTTCGACTAAGACTTTTTCCGGCTTCCACTCAAACGGAAACGACTGCGCGCGATAAAGCTCGACGACATTTCGTTCGCCTGTTTCGGGAATCATGTAGTAGTTGCCTTGCCATTCGAAAACAAATGGATACGAGAGATGGCAGTCGAGCTTCAACACTTCGGTTGGGCCACTAACGATACCGTTTTGATCAACTTCGACGACGGAAATATGTGCGCGGCCGGCGCTGTTCACGTAGTCTTCGAAGAAGATGTAGTACTTACCGTCGACTTTCATTTGAAACGGGTCGGCCCA
>DATNDM010000632.1:0-11908 GCA_035553235.1 Pyrinomonadaceae bacterium
TCCGGGGTTTCGCACTGAGAGCGCGGTGGCGATGGAGTTGTCGCTGCCAGAGGCGCACGAGAATGAGGGGCGTTACAAGCAACTGATGGAAGCGTATGACCAGTTGATGAAGCACGGTCAAGCTCCGGCGGAAAGCACTAAATTCAGCGAAGACGAAGAACGCCAGCGACTGTTTCAACAACAACTCATCGATCGCTTGCGCAACACGCCCGGCGTGGTCGCGGTCGGCACGATCAATTACCTGCCACTCTCCGGCGGTGGACCTGATGGAAATTTTCTCATCAACAACGATCGCGCACGACAAGGTCATGCAGACTATCGTCTGGCGAGCTCCGGTTATTTTGCCGCGATGGGAATTCCGTTGCTGCGCGGACGCACGTTTGCTGAGAGCGATCAGGTCAACGCGCCGAATGCCGCGGTCGTGAGCCAGTCGTTTGTGAAGAAATACTTTCCGAATCAAGAGGTGATCGGACAAACGATTCAGTTTGGAAACATGGATGGCGATTTACGGTTACTGCACGTCGTGGGTGTCGTCGGCGACGTGCATGATAACGGCGTTGACGCCGCGGTCGCGCCAACTGTTTATGGCAACTCGCTGCAACGGCTGCCGTCGTCGACGTTTAATGTCGTCGCGCGCGCCACTGTCGAGCCCGGCTCGCTCGTGCCGGTGATGCGTGAGACGGTTCGCTCGCTGGATTCGCAACTCCCGCTCAAGTTTCGCACGCTCGATCAGGTGTTTTCATCGTCACTCGATCAGCGACGATTCAGTCTCGTGATCTTTGGAGTGTTTGGGGCGGCGGCGTTGTTGCTGGCCGCGCTGGGTATTTACGGCGTCACGGCGTATGTGGTGACGCAACGCACGCGCGAGATCGGGATTCGCATGGCGCTCGGCGCGAAGATGGGTGATGTGTTGAAGATGGTGCTGCGCTATGCGATGACGCTCGTGGTGATCGGAACGATCGTGGGACTTGCCGGCGCGTATGCCCTTACTCGCGTGATGTCCAATTTACTCTACGACGTGACCCCGACTGATCTCTTGACGTTCGTCGCAGTCCCATTGATTTTGCTATTCGTGGCCCTGCTCGCGTGTCTCGTACCGGCCCGCCGAGCGACCAAAGTCGATCCCTTGATCACACTGCGCTACGAGTAAGCTGCCGAGCAGGCACAGAACCGAGCGCGGTAGCGCCGCAACGATTACGGGGCGCTACCGCGCTCGTTCTGTGTCTGCTCGGCGAAGCGCCAGTTTCGAAGACTCAAATGAATGACCCAAAAAGCGGCGGAAGTGCGCGTTACAGGATGCGAGGAGTTGATTACATTTACCTGGAAGGGACCCCATGAAGCTCAACGCGAAATACGTGACCTTTTCCGCAATTGCACTGGCGAGCACTTACGTCCTGTATCACAACGAACGGTTTCTGATCGACGGTTCACATCCGGCCTGGCAACACTATGCGCCGTTTAAATGGTGGCTACTGCCGCACGGCATATTTGGGGCGATTGTCCTGCTGTTCGCACCGTTGCAGTTTTCCGAACGACTGCGTCGGCGCTTCACCAAAGCGCACCGTGTCATGGGCCGGCTTTACGTGGTCGGCGCGTTCGTGCTCGCACCGCTGGGTGCGTACATTCAGTATTTTCAGGAGCGAATGGGCGCGCCGCGTTCGTTTACTGTACTCGGCTGCGTTGATGCCGCGATGTTGATGACTGCGACCTTTTTCGCGTTCTTCTTCGCGTTCAAACGCAAGATCGCCTTGCACCGGCAGTGGGCCACACGCAGTTATGCGCTCGCACTCGTCTTCATTGCCGGGCGATTTGTCATGGGTGTTACTGGTTGGGAGAGACTCGGAGTCGAGATCGTCCAGGCGATTATCTGGTCATGTCTCGCGCTGGCGCTGGTGTTTGCTGACATCTCGATCCACTGGCGCGACATCAAGTCTGCTTTATCTTCGAAACCAGTGAAGTCGCCGGTTCCAGCCAAACCGAGCATTGCCGAGCGCGTCCCGCGAGCCGCGTAAACAATTTCTCGGCCACAAAGCGACAAAAGCACAAAGAATTCTCTTCTTTGTGCTTTTTGCGTTTTTGGTGGCTGATTCACATCGACGCCGCGGCATCCGCACGTGACATCTTCAGGCGTAGCGTTACAATCGCCCTACACCTGAAAGGAGTAATGATGCAGAAACGGAAACTCGGGAACCTCGAAGTCTCGGCGCTCGGGCTTGGGTGCATGGGGATGAGCGCGTCATACGGGCGTATTCCAGACAAGCAGGAGATGATCTCGCTGCTTCGCGCGGCGGTCGATCGCGGCATAACGTTCTTCGACACGGCTGAAGTGTATGGTCCATTTACGAATGAAGAGCTTGTCGGCGAGGCTCTTTCACCAATGCGCGACGAAGTTGTGATCGCGACGAAGTTCGGATTCAAACTTGATCCAAGCGGACAGCGCACCTGGCTCGGCACCGACAGCCGGCCGGAGCACATTAAAGAAGTCGCGGACGCCTCGTTGCGGCGGCTCAAGACTGACTACATCGATCTGTTTTATCAGCATCGCGTCGATCCTGACGTGCCGATTGAAGACGTCGCGGGCGCGGTCAAGGATCTGATTGCGGCAGGTAAGGTCAGGCACTTCGGACTCTCCGAGCCGGGACTTGAAACCATTCGTCGCGCGCATGCAGTACAACCCGTGACGGCGATCCAAAATGAATACTCTTTATGGACTAGAACACCCGAGGCGGAAGTGTTGCCGCTGCTCGAAGAACTCGGCATCGGCTTTGTTCCTTACAGCCCGCTCGGCAGAGGTTTTCTCACCGGCAAGATCGACGAGAGCACGACGTTCGAGAGTACCGACTTCCGCAACATCTTGCCGCGCTTCAGCGCCGATGCTCGCAAAGCGAATCAGGCACTCGTCGATCTGCTGAAGTCTATCGGAGAAAGCAAACACGCGACGCCCGCTCAGATCGCGCTTGCCTGGCTGCTGGCCCAAAAGCCATGGATCGTTCCGATTCCCGGCACTACGAAGCTGAACCGGCTCGAAGAGAATATCGGAGCAGTGGAGGTTGAGCTTAGTGGCGACGACTTGCGTGAGATCGATGCGGCTGCAGCAAAGATTACAGTGGCAGGCGCGCGTTATCCTGAAGAGCTTCAGCGCATGACGGGTCTATAAATCAGACACGAAGTTACTTCGGCTCAAAAGTCAGGAAATCAGTGTTGGATCGGGTCAGTACAGGGAGCAGTAGCGACCTGGTCAGCGATCAGCATGCAATATTTCTAATGATTCTTGATTCCTATCGTGTGACCAGGTCGCTACCGCTCCCTGTACTGACCCGATCCAAGCGCCATCCCGACTTTTGAGGCAAAGCCATACGAAGAAAGAACGTGCTTTCTGTGGGCTCACAAGATATTCACGGCACGCCCGGCCAGCAAAGCGATCACCAGTAACGAAATCATCGCCTGAATCATCATCAGCATCTTCGCCCAGCGGGAGAGGACGGGGACGTCGGTGGGTGAAAAGGCGGTGCTGGTGTTGAAGGCGAGGAATAGATAGTCGACGAAGTTCGGTTCCCAGTCGTGTTCACCGGCCGCGATTTTAATGTCGGGCGGCATGGTCATTTGCGGAAACAGAAAGGCGCCGTCGGTGTGGCCGGGCGTGCGGGCGCGCTGGTGTGGTCCACCTCCGTCGAGGCGCCAGTACCATGAAGCAAAGATTAGAAAGTTTGACACCCACAACGCGCCGGCAGAACGCAATAACTGTGGCGGCGTCACCGTGTGTTTCTCCACCTGCGAAAGCAGCAAGCCGAGCGAAATGATCATGGCCGCAGTTACGATGCTGTTAAGAACGTAACCTAAAACCTGGCCCAAATAATGATTGCCGCTGCGATGCGAGATGACGATCGGTGTCAGCAGTCCCGCGACTATCACGACCAGCAACCAGGGCGGGGCGCCGGCCAGCAGGGCCGGTGGCAACGCGGCATACAAACCTCCGACCGCCAGCATCGCGACAAACGGAGGCCAGAGCGGTTCGGCAGGCCAGTGATATTTTTGGCGGATGTTGACCGCGGCGGCCGTTACTCTGTTCATCTTAAAATTTTCAGCCACAAGATGATAAATCTTTTGTGGTTCTTTGCGGCAACAAGCTTTGCCTCAAAAGTCAGAAATCATTGTTGGAGCGGGTCAGTACAGGGAGCGGTAGCGACCTGGTCAGTGATCAGTGTGCAGTATTTCTAATGATTCTTGATTCCTATGGTTTGACCAGGTCGCTACCGCTCCCTGTACTGACCCGCTCCAAGCACCATCCTGACTTTTGAGGCAAAGCTGCGGCAACAAAAACACGCCAGCTTAACTGCTTTGCGTTTTTGCCTGTGACTTCTCCTCCGCACTCGCGTCGTTCAACAACTCGATGGACTCATGGTCCAGCTGAAGCCGCGTCGCTTCGAACAGATCGTTCAGTTGCGCGAGGCTAGTCGCACTCGCGATCGGCGCGGTGATGCTCGGACGCGCGATCATCCACGCGAGCGCGACCCGTGTGGGAGTGGACTTGCACTTCGCAGCCACCTGGTCCAAGGCGTGCAGGATTCTCGTGCCGCGTTCGTTCAAATACTTCTTCACCGTCCCACCACGAGCACTCTGCGACAGATCATCTTCCGAGCGATACTTGCCCGTCAGAAATCCCGCAGCCAACGAGTAGTAAGGAATGACGCCGAGCCCCTCACGACTGCAAAGCGGTTCCAACTCGTCTTCGTAAACAGCACGGTCGTACAGGTTATACAAAGGCTGAAGGCTCTCGTAGCGCGCCAGACCAAGACTGCGACTCACGTTCAAAGCTTCCGCCAGCCGGTCGGCCGTGTAGTTGGAAGCACCGATGGCCTTCACTTTGCCCTGATCGATCAACTCACTGAAAGCCTCGAGCGTTTCTTCGAGCGGCGTCTGCGGATCGTCTTCGTGCGCTTGATAGAGATCGATGTAGTCGGTTTGCAGGCGGCGCAACGAATCCTCGGCAGCACGCTTGATGTACTCTTTCGAGAGTCCTTTTCTGTTCGGCCCCATTTCCATTCCGACTTTGGTCGCGATCACGACCTCGTGTCGTTTGCCACTGCGCTTCAACCAGTTTCCAATCATCACCTCCGACTCTCCACCTTCATTGCCCGGCACCCACTTCGGATAAATGTCGGCAGTGTCGATAAAGTTAAATCCCTCCGAGACGAACGCATCGAGGATCTGAAATCCGTCAGCGTCGTCCACTGTCCAGCCAAAAACGTTGCCGCCCAAAGCCAAAGGCGCCACTTCCAAACCAGAATTTCCTAACAGTCGTTTCATAATTGCGATGTCCTTCTTTCAGTTTGAGCGGCTTTGCCGGAAAGCCCTATCGAACTTCTTCTCTGTGCAATCTCTGTGTGCTCTGTGTCTCTGTGGTTAAGGTAGTGTTCGTAAAAAGAACCACAGAGACACAGAGAACACAGAGGTTGCACAGAGCAATCGGACTATTCGGGCAAAGCCAGTTTGAGCTTAGCATCCGCCGCGTTTGGGACGGTAGTTTCACAGGATTTACACGTTTCGACGGGATTTGCATCGAACTTCGTTCAAATCCATACCGTACTCTCGTGCGTTCGGCTAAAATCACTCACAACCCGAGGATCTATGTACTGTCCTAACTGCGGTCAACAACAAATGTCGGACGAGATGAGGTTTTGCTCGCGCTGCGGTCTCGCGCTGACGGGACTGGCGGAGTGGCTCGCGGGCGGCCGCATGCAGCGCGTCGAGCAAACGCAGGTTACCGAACCTTCGCCGCGCCGCAAACACCTGCGCCGCGCCGCGAAGTTGATGTTCGTCAGCGGTGTGCTCTTTCCCATCTTCTTCGCGTTGTGTGCAGCAATTGACGAGGGTGGCCCGATGTTCATTCCGTGCTTCGTTTTGTTTGTGTCGCTCGTGTGGCTGCTGTATGCGCGGCTCTTCATCTCCAACACGCCAATTGTCAACTACCAGGCGGCGCAGACTTTGGGATCGATGTCAGCACGCACTTCGTTACCGCCGGCAACTACTTCCATTCCTGTCGGACGAGCGCAAGTGAGAACAAACGAATTGGCCCAACCGCCGAGCGTCACTGAAAACACGACCAGGTTCTTCGACACCGAATAACTATCAGGAGTCAGGAATGAAAACGTCTTACCGTCTAATAACCGGCGTCGTGGTCCTGCTGCTGACCGCGCCCGCGGTTTTCTCGCAACAACCAGCGCACAAGTTGATCGAGTTTCATATGGCGCTGGTGAAGCATGGACCAAAATGGACGGCGCAGCAAACTCCGGAAACGAAGCGTTTGCACGAGGCGCACGTCAACTACGTACTGGCGGCACTGGATTCGGGCAAGGCAGTCATCGCTGGACCGTTTACGGATGGTGGTGAGATCGATGGAATTTACGTGTTTCGCGCGTCATCGGCTGCGGAAGCGAAAGCGTGGGCCGAAGCGGATCCGGCAGTGGCGGCGGGTTTGCACGTCGTGGAAATGCATCCGTGGTGGTCGGAAGATATTTTTCGTAAACCGGCGAAACCACTGAAGCTCGTGCCGATGTATTTTACGTTCTTGACTCGTGGTGAAAAGTGGACGCCGCAGCAGACGCCCGCGACTGAGGAGATTCAGAAGGGACACATGGCGAATATCAACCGCCTGGCGGAGATGAAGAAGCTGATTGCGGCTGGGCCGTTTGGCGATGATGGGCGGCTGCGTGGGATCTTCGTGTTTCGCGTGGGATCGTTGGACGAAGCGAAAGCGTTGACCGCGAGCGATCCGGCAGTGCAGGCGGGAAGACTCGCGATGGACATTCATCCGTGGATGGTGCCGGACGGCGTGTTGCCGTAAATCTTGTAAACGACTTACCTGCTTTGCACAAAAAATGACGAACGGTCTCTTCTCTGTGCAACCTCTGTGTCTTTGTGGTGGGATCAATTCCGAGCAAAACACACCACAGAGACACAGAGAACACAGGGGTTGCACAGAGAAATTCAGAATGTAGAGACTTTTTGTGCAAAGCCCGACTTACCTGAGAACAGTGATCTTCGTGACTGGATGTATTTCCCAGGCGGTTGCGCGCCAGTTGCCGGACATTCCCGGAGAGATGTTCTCGGATTCTTCCGCATGACCGGCGTCGAAGTAGAGCCATCCCTCGAACTCGCACCAGTGGCCCACTAACTGCGCCTGCAGAGTTTCCTCCGACCAATCAGCTCGCTGAAAATTCGGCGTCACTTCGACTATGACTTGTTCGCGTTTTGTCGCGCCCTTGTGAGTGGCGACGACGATGTGGATGTCGCGACGGCATGGATTGAAGCAGTTCGTTGCTTCAGGACGCGCGTAGGCGACATCGACTACTTCGCCTTGAAGGCGAGCAGCGCGATTATTGGACCAGCGATGGGTGTCGTCGCCGGGTTGTAATAACGCGTCGAGCGTGATGGTTGAGTCGAAGTCAGTGGGGTTTGGAATGGATGTTCTGTTTTTCAAGCGATGAAGATTACGAGCGCGAGTGGTGAGAGCGATGCCGGCGTTCGGGCAGTTGCGGGCGAGGATCAGCCAGAGGACGATCAAAACGACGAGGAGAGTGAGGACGACCAGTAATATTCGACGGCGCAGCATTTATGATTGCAGGATTTAAGGCATGGCTGCTTTGTACGCGTACCAGATGCCGAAGCAGATGCTGAAAACTGCCGCGATGGTTTGCAGTCCCTGGTGGAGGTGAGTCAGTTTTCTGGAGCTGAACGCGAACGGTAAGCCAATCAATCCTGACATCAGTAACATCCCAACGATCGAACCGACACCGAAAGTCGCCACATAAAGAAAGGCGAGCCACGACGAGTTGATCTGCGTCAGCACCAGCAGCATTAACGCCCCCGACCCCGCCAGACCGTGCATCATCCCGATGAAAATCGGCTTCCAGCCGAGACGCGAAACCGCGTGCGAATGATGGGATTGCGATACGGGTTCGTGTCGTGTCGCTTGTTCATGGAAATGAATGTGCGAGTGCGCAAGGCCGTCGTGATTGTGCTGGTGTACGTGAACGTGAGCGTTCTCACGCAACGCTCGCCGCAGCGCGCTGATACCCAAACCGATGATCATGATCGCGACGCCGAGCTCGAGCCAGCCGCTGACTGCCTCCGGAATCGCGATTCGCAAACTCAACACGATCACCGCGACAACAAGCAACGACGCGGTGTGTCCCGCACCCCAGAGCGCGCCCACGAGTGCTGAATGGAAGATGTTTTTGTGACGGCTCACAATGGTCGAGATGGCGACAACGTGATCGACTTCGGTCGCGTGTTTCAAGCCAAACACGAGCCCGATCGTCAGGACAGCCATCATGCTGAGCGAGCCAACATTTTCTAACATGCGCGTTAACCGTTCTCCTGCGAGCATATCTACTATATGCGTGCCGCCAAAGCCAGTGCGCATGGCAGTTGCGATAAAAAGGCACAAAAAAGCACGCAGGAAAAATGCATCCTGCGTGCTCGTGTTGGCGCTTTATAGGCGCTTAAGGGCTTTGCCTCAAAAGTCGGGATGGCGCTTGGATCGGGTCGGTACAGGGAGCGGTAGCGACCTGGTCAAACCGGCTTTGCCTCAAAAGTGGGAATGGCAACTTGGATCGGGTCAGTACAGGGAGCGGTAGCGACCTGGTCCGTGATTAGTATGCGAGATTTCCTAACGATTTCTGACTCCCATCGTTCGACCAGGTCGCTACCGCTCCCTGTACTGACCCGATCCAAGAATGATTTAGAGTTTTGAGGCAAAGCTGGTCAAATCACAGAAATCAAGAACCATTAGAACAACGCATGCTGATCACTGACCAGGTCGCTACCGCTCCCTGCAACGACCCGATCCAACAGTGATTTCTGACTTTTGAGGCAACGCTGCGCTTAAGTATTCTTTTGACGACGAGGACGAGCGGGTGTGCGATCGTTGATCAATTCTTTGTGTCGGGTGCGGAGGGCGTAGGCTAATCCCTGCCACGACGTGCCGAGAATGCGGGACGCGTCGGTCACGCTGCCTTTCGCTTGCTCGAGGGCGTGCTTGATTGCTTCACGCTCTCTTAATAGTTTGTCCTGGCCCATCGGGGCGGCATAAAGCAGTTGCCCATGCTCTGCTACCGCCAGACGGTCTCCAATCTCGCGAAATGCCGTAAGCGCTGCTTGTCCGGCAGTATTCATGAGGCCCGAACTCTCGGATAAGTCGATGGCCCGCCGAAACGTTTCCAGCGAGGCTCGATATCTCTCGCTCCGTGCCAGCACTCTGCCATACGTGATCAGGGCTTCTGTCAATGAGGTGATGTTGCCGCCTTGCTCCTGAACGCGAACTGCTGACCGTGCGACACGTTCGGCCTCGGTAATGCGGCCCTCCTGCAGGAGGATCCGCGCGCGCGTTTCATCAACCTGAGCCGCTCTTCGAGTGTCTTTGATAGTTACATAGATCCGGCGCGCTCGATCAAGGTGCTCCTTCGCTTCATCAAATCGTTGAATCTTGAAGTAGAGATAACCCAGATTGGTTTCGACGTTCGCAAGGTACAGGCGATGTTCAGCTAATTCGAAGTGATAACTCGCCGCCGCATATTCGATCAAAGCGCGATCGATGTAATCACGATGCTGGCCTGACTCTGCAAGGTTCTCCAGTCGATCTCCCAAAGTTACGTGATAACTGCCTCTGAGCGTGTGATTGTTGATGCGCAGAAACAGTGGGGCGTGCTTTGTAAGAATTCGAAGCGCCTTGTGGTCGCGCTCCGCTGCATGTTCGACAATCGATAGTCGCAGAATCGCTTTCGCTTTCAACTCGCTGTCGATAGGCAACAGCGAAAGGGCTACTTTCAGGCAGTCTCGAGCTTCGTTGAGATCGTTGGTGCGCCAGTAACACAGCGCCAGTTCCGTCTGCGCCTCAGCTATTTTCTTGTTGTTCTGCCGGGCTTCGAAGATCGTGTGGCTTTGAGTGAGCAGATCCTTCGCGGTCTCCTGCGCGTCGGGTATCTGCCGTTGGCTTCCGATGATGCTGGTTAGTACGCCGGCGCGTAAGAGCAGTTCGCCGGCCGCATTTTCTTCCAGGCCCGCGAGCTTTGGTGTTTCGCCAATGCGAGGCCAGTAAGCATGAAGCGCTTTGCACGCCGCGTCGTACTGGCCTTTGTTCTCGAAGTCTCTGGCGGCTTCGCAGGACAACTCAGCACGACTATCGACACTTAGGTTTGGATTTTCGAGATCGCGCAGTAGTGAGGCTCGTAAGGTCATGTGAAGCCTGCTTTTCGACTGATAGCAAGGAAGTGAAATAAAAAACCCGGCGTCAATCTAACCCAGTCCTCCGGCTCTTGCAAGTCCTTTCAGGCTGGTCTAGTTTGAACTTGCAAATTTTTTGCAAGACTCTAGGAGGCACCTAAATTGAAGACCTTACGCCGAATAAGCGCCTTGACGCTCCTCAGCCTGACGCTTTGTATCTGCGTGTTAGCTGGACAAACTGATACTCCCGGCGCCCCGGCACCTGCTCCATCGCCGGCCCCAACCACGCAAACCACTGGCGTTACTACAGAAATCCTGCTGGCGGTTCTTGATCTGATTTACCGTTAAGGGCTTTCGCGCGGCTTTCCCGGTCGTAAGAGTCGCCTTTCGCGACACGGCAGAAGTGTGTCCGCAGCTTGAAAAGATTTTGCAAGCTCCTCGAAAATTTACCCTGCACCGTAAAATGTTGCGGTTTGGTTGCGCGCCGGTATATACAAAAGGCCTCCCGGTTCGCGTTAGCCTCGGACGCCACCCAGAGGTGTTGAGGCCGGGGGCGCTTCTGACAGGTTTGCGCCCCTTTCATTTTTAAGCCCGCTCGGCGCAGTAGGGGCAACCACCCACGGAGGTTGCCCCTACAACTCCCAACTCCTTTAATTCAATTACAACTGCACCGAATGAGTTAGCCACAAACAGGCACAAAAACACAAAAAAGAAGCTAATGCTTTTTGTCTTTGTGCCTTTTTGTGGCCCAAGGCCGACAAGGATTGCAGAGACTGCCCAATCGGGCGTCACTTAACAGGTGATGTAGTCCCTACAGCATTCGGCCCTGAACTTATAACGTCACCGAATCGATCACGCCGATCCAGTGATCAGCATTCAACGCACCGGCTGCGAATTCCGAGATCACATCGAAAACCTGATCCGAGAACCCACCGACATTCAGAATGTCCTCACGCTCACGCGCCTGGACCGTGCGATACGGCTGCACGTCGATACAAACTAACCGAGCGCCAGGATTGCGCTGCTTGAACACATTCCACTCGCGCATCGTCGCGGTGCCGCGGCCTGCGCCGGCATCAACCCACGATTCGTAATCCGAAACAAAGATCACGAGATCACCGCGTTCGTGTCGGCTATTCAGACGAAGCAGCGGCGCACTACAGTTCGTGCCACCACCACCGATGGACGCGAGCTTCGCGGCGTTGGTCATCACGCTGTCGCGCGAGTTTAGATCGACCTGCACCACGCCATTCTCAAATGGCAGCACCTCCGTGTACGGGTTGTTGCGAAGCACTGCTGCTGCGACCAGCGCCGCCACGTCGATACAGCGCACGGCTGAAGTCGAACCTTTGCGGTAACCCGTCGCGGGTGACGACATCGATCCCGAAACGTCCGGGCAAACAAAAACACGGCCCTTGATTACGGGAACATTTGCGATCGCGATCTCCATTGCATCCTGAAGCGCATCGCAAACCGGCCGTGGGATGGCTGCGTTTGCACTCGCCATCGTGTAAGCGACCATCAGTTGGTACGGAAACACGCGGGCCTTTGCAATCGCTTTCGGATCACGCAGACGATCCGCAATCAGCTCAGTCATGCCCGGCGCGCGGAAAACATCATGACGCGCAAAGGTGTTCAGGTTCATGCGCGTCGTCTGCCAGGATGCGCGACGAGCAATCGCAAT
>DATNDM010000633.1:0-5814 GCA_035553235.1 Pyrinomonadaceae bacterium
CCGTCCTTGCCGTCCGATCTCTTGATGCCGAACTTCTCCAGACGGTATTGGAGCGTGCGGAAGGTAAGGCCGAGGAGTTTGGCGGCCTTGGTGATGTTGTAGTCGGTTTGCTCCATCGCCTGCGTAATCAAATTGCGTTCGACGTCTTCGAAATTGATCCCTTCGGCCGGCAGCTTGAACGCACTGTCTGAAGCTGGTCCAACTTCCTGACGCACTTCCGTGGGTAAGTCCTCTGCGGTGATCAGATCGCCTTCACTCAACAATATCGCCCGCTCAATCGCCGACTCCAACTGCCTCACATTGCCCGGCCAACTGTACTCGTTCATCAACTTCTTCGTCTCGGGAGTCAATCCCGTTATCGGTCTCGACGCGTTCTTTGTGTGCTTCCTCAGGAAGTAATCAATCAGAACCGGAATGTCTTCGCGCCGCTCTCGCAGCGGCGGCACGTCGATCGACAACACGTTGATTCGATAGTACAGATCATCTCGGAAGCGACCATCAGTCACCATCGCGCGCAGGTCACGATTAGTCGCGGCGATCACGCGCACGTCGACACTAATCTCGTGTGTACCACCGACGCGCCGGATCTTTCGCTCCTGAAGCGCGCGCAGAAGTTTCGCCTGCATGCCGACGTCGAGCTCGCCGATTTCATCGAGAAACAACGTGCCACGATCGGCAATCTCAAACAAACCCTTCTTCTCAGCGTGCGCGCCCGTGAACGATCCCTTCTCGTGTCCAAACAACTCAGACTCGAGCAGGTTCTCGTTGATCGCAGCGCAGTTGACGGCCTGAAACATCTCCGCCGCGCGCGGCGACTGGTTATGGACCGCCCGCGCAATCAACTCCTTACCCGTACCCGACTCGCCACGGATCAGCACGGTCGAATTCGAGCGCGCGACTTTCAAAATCATCTTCTTCACGCTCTCCATCTTCGGAGACGCGGAAATGATTTCGATATCGATCGCGTCGAGGCGATCGAGCGCGCGATTGATCGTCGCGAGCAACGCGGCTTTGTCATACGGCTTCTCGAGATAATCAAACGCGCCGCGTCGCAACGCTTCTTTGGCCGACTCGATCGATCCGTGCGCAGTGAGCAGGATCACGATGATCGACGAGTCGTAGGCAAGCAGATGTTGGAGCAGCTCGATGCCATCCATGCCCGTCATCTTCAGATCGGTCAAAGCGAGATCGAACCGGCGATCTTTTGCAAACTTGAGCGCTGCTTCACCCGAGGCTGCGGTCGTAACGTCGTAGCCCTCTTCGCTCAGGATCATCTCGAGAATCTCTCTTTGAGACTTCTCGTCGTCAACTACCAGAATGGTCTTTCGTGGCATGTCTGTTCTCACTAGCCGGTAAAATTATCGTGAACGTGGTACCGCTTCCTTCCTTTGATGCAACACTGATGGTGCCGCCGTGATCGTCGATGGCTTTCTTCACGATGGCGAGTCCGAGACCCGTGCCCGTCTCCTTTGTCGAAAAGTACGGTTCGAAGATTTTGGCAATGTCGTCCGCTGCGATGCCGTCACCAGTGTCTGTGACCTCAACCTTAACAGAGTTCGCTTCCGGGTTCGAAAGCCTGATCGAAATAGTGCCACGGGCACCGTTGATTGCTTCAACAGCATTAATAACAAGATTCGTGAACATCGAACGCAGCGACTCGCGATCACCCATCACCGGCGGTAGCTCATTCTCCTGCACGATCGTCGTCTCGATCCCACATTCCTCAGCTCTGCCTTCGACAAGACGCAACGCATCTTCTGCTTCGGCGCGAATGTCGAGACTCTGCAACTCGAGTTTCGACGGACGCGAATACTTCAGGAAGTCGCTGATGTGACGGTTAATGCGCGCAACCTCGGCTTTTAGTTGATCGGTTAGCCGGACAAACGTGTCGCGCTTCTTCGGATCGTTTGGCGCAAACGACGAGCGCAGGTGATCGAGCGTCAGGTTGATGTAATTGAGCGGATTGCGAATCTCATGCGCGATGGCGGCGGCGAGTCGTCCGACAACTGCGCCTTTCTCGGCCTGATGCAGTTGCATCTCCAGCTCACGCGCGCGCCCGAGTTTCGCCGTCATCTCGTTGAACGCGGCGGCGAGTGTACCCATCTCGTCGAGTCGATCGGCGGGCACTTGCACATCGAAGTTGCCGCCCGCGACCTTACGCGCTGCGGTCGAGAGTTCGCGAATCGGCCGCGTGAAATGCCAGACAAAGAAGCCGGTGATTAGCGTCGTCACAAACAGTACGCCGAGCGTGTAGAGGGCAGACCGTGACGACTGCCGTTCCAAAACATTGGTGAGCGTGTGCGCCGAGTCGAGCACAACGATGATGAACCGTCGTCCTTTGTCAGTCTGAACAGGGAAGTAGAACGCGCCCGCTTCGCCGAAGTCGACATTTGTCGACGGCGGAATCCAGGACGGCAATTGTTCCTGCTCGTTGGTGTACTGAACGGCACTGCGAAGGGGCAGCAGTTGAATATCCTTGAACTGGACGTAGCGCGTGGTCTGGTCTTCACGCTCGCGCGGATTGAACTCGGGAATGATGCTGTCGATAACGTTTCCATCGTTGTCCACGACCAGAATGTTTTTGACGCGAATGTTCTTGTCGTTCAGCAGTGGTTCGCGCAGGCCGCCGATCATTTTGTCGAGATACTGGTCGCTCTGGAGGCTCTCGATACCGAGGGCGATGCCGGTCATGATCGCTTGTTCCTGTTCAATGATCATGCGCGCATTCGCACGGACCTGACGTAAGTTGAAGTAGTACTGTATGCCGAGCGTGAGCCCGAGCATGAGGGCCAGCAGCAAAAGCAGCCGGGCTCGAAAGCTTTGTACCGGGGCGAGAAATTTCATGCGAAACCTAAGAGGGCCTAATCAGCATCAGACGTTGTTCAAAGCTGGGAATCGCGGGCGCTTTCAGCGTTTATCTTTATTTTCACGTCTGTCGAAAATTCACCGGCTCAGCGCGAGCAGTTTTGGAACGACAGCCGGACTCAAGCACGTGCCGTTCCAGCGAAATATGTAAAATCGATTACTTTTTGATTGCCGCCAACTTTCAGATGATGTTATATTTGCGACGGTCTCAAATCAATGTCCCCAGAGACCGCCCGTTAGGGAAAATCTTCCCGCCCTCAAGTTGCAGCAGAAGGTTTGTTCGAAACACGAAAAGAGGCGTTTTTGAAAAAGCTCGGCACTGCAAGCAGGATTAAGGTTTTCACGATTTACACAATCTAGATTGAGAGGTACTGGGCCTGATGACGTTGCATTTCGATTCCCCTAAATCCCGCCGGCTTTACTTCGTTGCATTCATCTTAATTTGTCTGGTTTTTTCCGGTACGGCGTTCGGGCGAAAGAAAAGCTCTTCGGGCCGGAGTGCCCGCAATCAGAAAAGTAGAAAAGCATCTGCGAGAAACCGGTCCGGGTCACGGCATGGACGCCAGGTTGCGCGCGGTTCGCGCCACAGCCGCGGCGGACGAATGTCAGCCCGTGAAGTGCGGCGGGCGCGAGTTAACACAGCCCGTGAACAGGCGGCGGCCGTTCGAGCGATGGAGAAACGCCTTCGTCGTCCGTTAACGAAGCGCGAACGTGCTGCAGCGATGCGCCAGGTTGCATCGCGCAATCGTCGTGCGTTGCTTGAAGCGCGCCGGCGTGCTGAAGCTGCTCGTCGTGCCGCGATCGCGCGCCAGATGGCACTCGACAAGGCGATGCGCGACGAAGTTCAGAGTTACATTGCGAAGGACGATCTGAGTGGTGAAGATCCGGAAGTGCGTCGTGTTGCCGTTAACGCACTTGGCAATCACGCTGGAACGGTAGTGGTGATGGATCCGATGACGGGTCGCGTTTATTCCATGGTCAATCAGGAATGGGCACTGCGTCGCGGCTTCAAACCCTGCTCGACGATCAAGCTCGTCACGGGCGTGGCCGGACTTTCTGAAAGCGCGATTCCGCTGGTCGACACCGCCGGCGATGGCTTCCGGCTCGACCTGACCTCAGCTTTGGCCCACTCCGATAACGGGTTCTTCCAGCAAGTCGGAACCAAGATAGGCGCTGAAAAGATGGTCACCTATGCACGTGAGCTTGGTCTTGGTGAGAAGACGGGCATCAACGTGCCGTTTGAGTTTCCGGGCAAGGTGCCGGAAGTGAAGCCAGAGGTTGTTGAAAGACGCATGTTTTCACATGCTGACGGTTTCGAAGTAACGCCGTTGCAACTCGGCACACTCGTTTCCGCGATGGCTAACGGCGGTAAGCTGCTCGTGCCGCAGGTCGCTCACAGCGCTAAAGAAGCGAACAAGATGGGTGTCAAAGTGCGACGCCAGTTGCCGATCTCCACAGAAGTTTGGCAGCGGATGGTTCCGGGAATGGTCGGCGCCGTGAACTATGGCACTGCTCGCAAGTCTTATGATCCAACGCAGACTGTCGTCGGCAAGACCGGAACATGCATCGGTCAGGGCGGCTGGGTCGGATCCTTTACATCTTATGCTCCGCTCGCGAATCCGCGACTCGCTGTCGTTGTAATTGCGCAGGGAACTGATGGTCGGCGTCATTTCCCGGTCGCGGTAGCTGGAGAGATTTATCGCGAACTGAATCACCGCTTCGGCACCGCCATCAATCTCCAGGTTGCGTCGACACTCGATGACGAAGAGAAGGAAGTAGCCGATCAGGAAGCCGCGGCGGAGAACGGTGACGCAGATGCGGCCGCTACAGAAAACACGAACGGCGGTGCGACACAGGCCACCGCAGCAACTACTCCTGCACCGACCAATGCGCCCGCGGCTGCTAAATCAGCAACACCCGAACCGAAGAATACGGTCAAGCGGGTGCTGATGCCGCTCGAGAAGAAACCGGCTGAGACTCCAAAGACTAACAGCAAAACAACCAGTACGACTCAGCCTCCTTCAACTGTTGCGCCTGCTGAACAACGACCGCGGCGGATTAATCCCTGACCAAATCCCCTGATCTACTCTTCTCTTTATTGCGCCGGAGTTTTCCTCCGGCGCAATTTTTTGTCATCTTTTCTTGCCACGAGCGTGCAACGCCTTGACACATTTCATCGAGTTGCAGGAATATTGCGGGCGTTTTATTTACCCAGGTTCTAGCACCAACTGTGCGTCCCCTTTAGTCTTGCGAAGATCGGCAACCGGTCTTTGTGTCTATCGCATCGTAAAAATTCCCCGTGGCGACCTGTACAGGGCTGGGCCCTCGGCGCGACTGCTTAAAATGATTTTGGAGGTTTGTAACAACTAATGAAAAAGCTGATTACGTTCTTAGGTATTTGCACTACAGTCGCGATACTCGCTCTGCCCGCAGCAGCGCGTACTCTCATCGCGCAACCGGATAATGCGTTTCAAGATGCCTGCGCGCAGGAAGCTAAAGATGCTCTGTACCAGCAGATTCGAGCTAATCTGAAAACAGATCAAGCCAAAGCTTATGAGGACGCGAAGAAGTATTTAGCCTGCCCTCCCGGCACTGAGGTCTCGGAAGGACAGCAGAAAATTATCGACTACTTGAAGAACTTCGTCGCCAAGTACGAGGATGCGACGAAAAGGACTAAGTACCGCGAACTGATCTACAACGAGAAGAAGTACGCGGAAGGCTATGCGCTGGGAAAAGAGATCCTCGCTACCGAGCCTGATAACCTTCAGGTGCTTTTCGATCTCGGCGCGAATGCCTATCTGCTTCCGCCACTGAAGAATCCTCAGTTAACGGCGGACGGCCTCGTCTACGCGCAGAAAGCGTTGGCAATGCTCGACGCAGGAAAGACGCTTGAGAAATGGGATCCGCTCCGTAGTAAAGATGACGCCGTTGCCTACACGAACTACAGCA
>DATNDM010000634.1:0-4390 GCA_035553235.1 Pyrinomonadaceae bacterium
GAAACGTGGTACACGCAAACAGCGGGCGTGCAAACATTCGACCTGACCGCGAACAGCGAGGCGCAACAGCTCTTAGCAGGCAACCCGCTGGTGCTCGTGACACCCACTCCCGGATCGCCGCCGCCCTCCACTTACAACGTGCTGATGCAGGAGTCGATCGATGGCGTGTACATGCGTGCTGACTCTTTTGTGTACCGTCTGAACCCGGGCGAGACTCAGCAGGTTCAGTTTTATGCGACTCGTTTCGGCAAACCGCTGGCGTCGAGCACTATCGAGTTGACTCCGACGGAGGGATTCATGGGTGGCTCAGGTGGCGGCAAAACGATCAGTCCTCCACCTCGTCCGGCCGCCGCGATTCCTGACATCGGCACACCCGCCAGCGCGCTCGAGTATTCAACGAGCATCTCCACTGATGCGAATGGTCATGCAACTCTGGATCTGACGGCGAGTGCCGATGGGCCGGGAAACCCGCGGGGTTATATCGGGGGCCAACTCTACGGCATCGGCTATCAACTCGCGCAGCAGCCCGCTGGTTACATCGTCAACCTGATGAACTACATCAGCGTGCTCGTGTTTGATAAGAAAGTCGTGCCGGACAAACCGACGTGGTACCAGGACATACAACAGATCTTTACGCAGTACGGCAACTTGTATCCGATCATGAGCCAGTACGTCGTCGATCTCACTAACTACGAGTCAGTGGTCCAACGTATGTCGATTCTCCAGCTCGCCTTTTCGTTACCGCTGGAGGATCCGAACCACATGCCCGTGACTCGCGATCTCAGCGGCGGAGATCGCGACACGATTTTGAAGTGGTTGAGTTCGCCCGGGCCTGATGGCAAACCGCTGCTGGGTTCTCCGCCGATCGAGCCGGCTTTGCTTACAAAAGCTCCGGTGACGCCTGCCGCGGAGACTGAAGAAGTCGAAGCCGAGCCGCTGCAAGGCGCGGGCAAGACGCTGGTCATCCGTCAATACAAAGAGCGGCAACGGGCGAAGCTCGAACGCGAATCGGGAGGCGAGTGATGATTAAACTTCAACCCGGAATTATCAGTGGTATTCGTGCTGCTGCCAGCGCAGATGAACTCGCCGTGTATCTCCAAAAAGCAGTCGAGCTGGAGCACAGCACGATTCCGCCATATCTCACGGCGATGTTCTCGCTACGCAGTGGCACGAACGGGCAGATCGCGCGACAGATTCAGGAGATCGTGATTCAGGAAATGCTGCACATGGCGATTGCCGCAAACATCCTGATCGCGATTAATGGTTCTCCGTCAATCAACGGGCCCGAGTTTGTGCCGAAATATCCTGGTCCACTGCCGATGAACATCGGAGATCTGCAAGTCGGCATCGAGGCGTTTTCGATCAGTCTGGTCAAGAATACGTTCATGGCGATTGAAGAGCCTGAACATCCGATACCGGTGAAGACTGTCGAAGCACTGGGTGCTGAGGAGTTCGCCACAATCGGCCAGTTCTACGATGCGATCAAGGATCAGATTCAGAAGCTGGGGCCTTCGATCTTTGTGAAGCCGTCCGCGCCGCCTCAGGTAGTCGCGCCAAAATGGTTTGGCGACAAGCTGTTTGTGATCACCGATCCTTACACGGCATGTAAAGCCATCGACCTCATCAAGCTGGAAGGCGAAGGGACTTCGGAGAGTCCGTTCTCGAGTCCCGGGCAGCCGGCGCACTTCTACAGGTTCGGTGAGATCGGCGCCGGTCGCAGAATCGTACCCACGCCGACGGGTTTCGCTTACGGCGGTGAGCCGATATTGTTCGATCCGTCAGGCGTGTGGCCGCTGCGACCGAATTGCAAGATCGCCGACTTCGCTCAGGGCTCGCAGGCGCGCACGCGCATCGAAGCCTTCGCCTACAACTACAGCGCCTTGCTCAATGCGCTGCACAACACCTTCAACGGCAACCCTTCGGAACTCGATACCGCGATCGGCGTCATGTACGACCTTCGCACCTCGGCAGTCTCGCTCATGGAGACAGACACGGACGACGGCACCGGGCAAACTGTCGGTCCAAGCTATGAATACGTCGAGCGCCAGGGCGGTATGTAAATAAATAAGCAACAAAAGGCACCAACGAAGCCCACAAAACGACAAACAGTTCTTAATCATTTTTGTGCCCTTTGTGGGCTTCGTTTGTGCCTTTTGTGGCTAAAATTCCGTCCGAAACAGATTAAAAATCCGCCACTTCGCAGAACACCTTTATCGCTCCATTTGGATTAGTGAGTTTCGCGAACAATTCCTCATAATTTTCCAGGCCGCGGACAGGATGCGTCAGCAGGCGTGCCAGCCAGCCGGGATATTCGGCTTCGGCCTGGGCCAGATCCTTAACTCCCATCTCGAAGTATTCGCGATTTGCATTCACAGTCCCGACCATCACCTTGTTACCAAGCACGAATTCGAGATTGATCCGGTCTGCCGGTACTTCGACCTTGCGATCGCCGCCCGTCACACTCGACAGCACCAGCACGCCATTCTTGCCCAGTGCTTGCATACTCTCGAAAACGACCGGCGAGAAGCCCGTTGCTTCAAAGATGATGTCAAACGGTCCGTACTTCTTCGCGCCTTCGATAATCGATAGCTCTTCGTAGGTGGCGCCGATGGCTTCGATCAGATCTGAGTTGAGATACGGCTTCGGCGTTTTGCCAAACGTCGTCACTTGCAAGCCTTTGAGGCGCAGCACGAGCGTCGCCAGCAAACCGATCGTCCCCGCACCCATCACGGCCGCACGCTTCGGTTTCCAGACTCTGAGCCGGCGCTGAATCTCGTACGCCTGCGCGATTCCTTTCTCGACCACGGTCGTCGGTTCGAGCAGCACGCCGACTTCCTTTAATCCCTGCGGTATTTTCACGATGAATTCGGCATCGTCGACGTAGTACTCACTCATGTAACCGTGTCGCAGGTTGATGCCGCGTTCGAAATACGTGTCGTCGGTCGTCATGTCGTTGGTGCCGATCAGATCGTAAATACTCGAACCTGGCCGTCGCACAGTCGCGACGACATAATCGCCCGGCTTTACTTCAGTCACGTTTGGACCAACCGCTTCGACCTGGCCAAAACTCTCATGACCGATGATCAGAAAATCGTAGCCCGGCGGCGCCTGACCATACTCAGCAGCATTGATCTCTTTGTCCGTGCCGTCGACACCGACGCGCAGTACGCGCACGAGCACGCCTCGCCCGTTCGGTATGTCACCGACGGTGGGAGCCGGCAGCTCCGTTAGATGAACTGTGTTTGGAATTCCTGGTTTGACTGCGATTGCTTTCATGATGGTTCCTTTTATTTAGCTTGCGGACATTGCGAGTTCAGACTCCACTCCGATGCGGGCGAGCGTTGATAACACGCGATTCGGCTCACCGAGATCGCTCCAGCCGACGTCTCCGACTCTCATCACCATCAGGTCTTCCGGACGCACGGCGAGCACTTGATGAGAAAAGTTTGAATCGTCGATTCGTGAATAGAGTTCGGCGAGAGCCCCGCTTTCGAATTCAGGGGTGACTGCGGCGAACGAGGTGTACAGCTCAGGCAGAGCCGCGCGCGTCATCTTCAGCAGTGCATCTACGCGTCCCACCATCACGAAGCTGTTCCACAGGCAGCCACGCTTCATCAATGACTTCGCCAAACTCGCACCCGGTTTCTCCCAAAACTTTCTCACTCGCGTTATCGATCGCTCTGCGCTCGCGAGTATCGAAGGTTGTGGCTCAATCCAGCCGTATTCTGTTTCTGCCGCCGTGGGCGTGATGCCGAGCAGCAGCACGGTTTCGGGTTGGACCTTCACCGCGTCGATGGCCACGTCGATGTGCGACATGAATTCTTCGTCGTCGGCGAAGAAGTGGTCCGATGGGAACAGCGCCACGATGGCGTTCGGCGATTTCGTCGCGACGCGGAGCAGGGCATAGAGAATCGCGGGCGCTGTTCCCTTGTTCACTGGTTGTTCGAGCAGGAGCGTGGGCGAGATTTCGTTCGCGAGTGGTTCGTAGAAGCGGCGATGCTTCTGCGTGACGACGATCAGCGTGCGGCTCGGATCAAATGAGAGCTTGACGCGTTGTCTGGTCTGGTCCAGAAGCGTACTGCGGCCGATGACCGGTACGAACTGTTTGGGACGATTGTCACCCGTGATAGCACGCGTCATCGACTGCAACCGTGTGCCATCGCCTCCTGCTAAGATGATTGCCCATTGGTTTCTCATGCCCATTAGTCGAGCTACGAAAACGATCCTTACAAGAAACATAGCCACAAAAAGGCACAAAAAGCACAAAAAAGATCTTCGATCTTTTTGTGCTTTTTGTGCCTTTTTGTGGCTATTCACCGCTTTGCTGCAGGAGCTTCGCGACGAGGCCGGTCCAACCTGTTTGATGGCTCGCACCGATACCGGAACCGTT
>DATNDM010000635.1:0-3527 GCA_035553235.1 Pyrinomonadaceae bacterium
AACGTGAAACCGAGCGCGCAAACGACGCCGATGAATAAACACGCCGTGAGTTGTGCGCGAATGTAAGCGGCCAGCGTGCTGTTGATGTCCTGGAAAAACTCGTCGCCGCGCCAGCGCCAGCGTCCACGCGGCAGCATCAGCAACGCCGAACGTCGAAAACTCTCGGCATCCTTCAACAGGAAGAACGCGAGAATCGGAATCAAGATCAGCCAGGGAACGTAAACAACATAACCGAGCAACGCCGTCGCGAATTCAGTCGCGGTCTCACTGACTTTGTCCACCACTTTCGGCACAGCATTGTTCACCGCCTCCACCACGGGAGGAGGCATTCGAGCCGAGTATGTCACGATTTGCTGCGTCCGTTGGCCGAGCGATTTCCAGTAGCCCCTTGCCTGACCAGCAAACTCCGGAAATTGGCTGCTGAGGCTCGGCAGGATCACAAACACCACGAACACGATCGCCGCCAGGATGATGAGGTAACTGAGCGCGATCGCCACGACTTTCGGGATCGCGATAGTGCGACCTCGGATCGTTCTTTGTCGTCTTAAGAACTCGACCAGCGGCGAGACGAAGTAAGCGAAGAAAATCGACAGCACGAGCAGCAGCAGGAGTCCGGTGATTTTCGAAATCACCCAGAGCACCACGCCGACGGCGAGCGAAACCATGATGACGCGCAGCACGACGCGCGTCGAAGGTCCATACGAGGCTTCGACTGCTGCCTTGGCCGCGCTGGCCGCAGTGTCTTTAGTTGTCTGTCGATCCACGAAACTATAACCGCGCGTGCAATCTGCCGATCAAATCTACTACCGCCCTCTGATCATGATTGCTAAGCTCACGAAATTCAACTCCAAACGTATCTGCCGTTGAATGATGGATCACTTCGCCTGCCAGTGACAATGCGTCCTCGCCGTCGAGTATCAGCAGTCCGAGTTGATCTCCGATCTTCACGTTGGGGCACGCGGGAAGATTGGTGACTCGCAGACCGCCGAGACTGATGTCCTGCGGCTCGCCGATGCCGATCGATTCTTTCAAAGTCTCGTCTTCGATGGCGAGGGTGATTCGCGAAGTCACGTAGTAACGAGGGTGACGACGGCGATCGTGCGAGGAAGCGGCGTTGTCGGGGGAGTTTGTCATCGTGACGGTCCTCAGTGAGCTACATCGTCTTTGTCGTCGACTTCTTCTTCGCCTTCGCCTTCGGGAGCGGGCGGTGGCGTGATGCGTGGAGCGGCGGGCTCCCAAACGAGTCCGCGCCATTCGTCGGTTTCGCCGAGTAGTTGAAGCGCAGCGAGTGGGTGGCCGGGATGACGCTCGATGCGAAGCACCTCAGCAATCACTTGTAGCTTCTCACCGGATTCACCGAGCACTTCGAGACGCACGCGACTACCGACGTCGGGCAAGTGTCGCGGCAGGTGCACGAGAGTGCCTTCCGGGCCAACATTCTCGGTAGTGCCTTCGACGACGATATGCGTGCCGCTTGGTTCATCCCACTCCGCTTTTACCTCGAGACTGGCGAGATAACGTGGGCCGGAGCGGTTCTCTTGTTCGACTTGCCGGGGCATCTGGGAGGCCCTCCTTTACTGGGACGTGAGTTTTATCCACAGATTTCGCAGATTACACAGAGGGTGCTGGTTAGATTTTCCGTGTAATCTGCGAAATCTGTGGATAAAACTCTATTCTTCCTCGGCTCGCAATTTCTCCAACACGGAAAAATCTTCGAGGGTCGTAACGTCTCCGGCGACGGAACCGCTCGTGGCGATCTCGCGCAGGAGGCGGCGCATGATCTTGCCTGAACGCGTCTTCGGCAAAGCGTCGGTAAAGCGAATCTCGTCAGGTCGAGCGAGTGCGCCGATCTCTTTCGTCACGTGTTCGCGGAGCTCCTGGTTCAATGCGTCGGACGCGGTCTGCGTTCCTTCAAGCGTCACGAAAGCCACCACCGCCGAACCCTTCAAATCATCCGGCCGCGCGACGACCGCCGCTTCAGCGACCGCCTCGTGCGACACGAGCGCGCTCTCGATCTCCGCCGTTCCCAGACGATGACCGCTTACATTAATAACATCATCGATGCGGCCCATTATCCAAAAATACCCGTCCGCGTCGCGCCGCGCGCCGTCGCCCGCGAAATAAATGCCTTCGATCTGCGACCAGTACTGCTGCTTGTAACGCCCGTCGTCGCCCCAGATCGTTCGCAGCATCGACGGCCACGGACGCTTGATCACGAGATAACCGCCTTGACCTGCCTCGACCGGCTTGCCGTCGCGCGTCATCACATCGGCGTCGACGCCCGGGAATGGGAACGTCGCTGATCCCGGTTTCGTGGTAGTCGCGCCCGGAATCGGTGTGATCATGATCGAGCCAGTCTCGGTTTGCCACCATGTGTCGACAATCGGACAGCGGTTCTTGCCGATGAACTCGCGATACCACATCCACGCCTCGGGATTGATCGGTTCGCCGACAGTGCCGAGCAGTCGCAGTGAGGAGAGATCGTGCTTCGCGGGCCAGTGTTCGCCCCACTTGATGAACGCACGAATCGCGGTCGGTGCAGTGTAGAAAACGTTCACGCGATGGCGCTCGATCATGGTCCAGAATCGATCCGGTTCGGGCCAGTTCGGCGCGCCTTCGTACATCAAAACTGAAGCACCATTCGAGAGTGGACCATAAACAACATAACTGTGGCCCGTCACCCAACCGATGTCAGCCGTGCACCAGTAAAGATCTTCGTCTTTCAGATCGAAGACCCACTTCGTCGTGAGATGCGCCTGCAACAGGTAACCAGCGGTCGTGTGGAGAATGCCTTTCGGCTTACCAGTCGTGCCTGACGTGTAGAGAATGTAAAGCGGATGCTCGCTGTCGAGCTCGTCGGCGTCGCAGTTTGCGTCGACGGTTTCCATCAACTCGTGCCACCAGAAATCTCGGCCCGGTTCCATGTGCTGCTCGCTTCCGGTGCGACGGACCACGATGCACGCATTCACCGAGGGCGTTGCTTGCAAGGCTTCATCAACGGCCGGTTTCAGTTTCACTTCTTTGCCGCGTCGCCAACCGCCATCGGCGGTAACGACGAGTTTGCAACTCGCATCGTTGATGCGATCGATCAGTGCAGAACTCGAGAAGCCGCCGAAGACGACCGAGTGTGTTGCGCCGATGCGTGCACACGCGAGCATCGCGATCGCAAGCTCAGGAATGAGCGGCATGTAAAGCGCGACGCGATCGCCGCGTTGAATGTTGGCGTGCTTGAGGACGTTGGCAAACTTGCAGACTTCCGTGTGCAGTTGCTGATAAGTAAACGTGCGCGTCTCGCCGGGTTCGCCCTCCCAGATGAGTGCCGCTTTGTTGCGTCGCCAGGTCGTCAGATGTCGATCGAGACAGTTGTAGGAAATATTGAGCTTACCACCGCCAAACCACTCCGCGTGCGGTGGATCCCATTTGAGCACCGTGTCCCAGGTCTTGAACCAGTGAAGCTCCTGTTCGGCGAGTCGCGCCCAGAAGGCTTCGGGGTTGGCGGCGGCTTCGGCCCGAAGACTCTCGAGCTC
>DATNDM010000636.1:0-5345 GCA_035553235.1 Pyrinomonadaceae bacterium
GGAAAAGATAATCGTCGATCGCACGCAGCGCGCCCGCGTAGTACTTGTTACGCATGACCCAGTGCGCGATGCCTTCACTCTCTTTATTTTTGAGCGCCTCGGCGAGAGCAAAATAATCTTTCTCGTCGCCGTCTGGTCCGAGGTAATAAGGCCGGTCGTACCACTGCTCGCTAATCTTTGTTTGCGGCACAAACTCAACGATGTCGATGTCGCGTGATGGTGGTGGCTGGAGTTTTTCGAGATCTTCTTCGGTGAGGATCACGTAACGTCCGGGCTCGATCTCGTACCCCTTCTGAATCTCTTCGGCCGGTACTTCTTCGCCCGAATCCGGATCGACCATGTGTTGCTTCACGCGCTTCTTCGCTCGATCGTCGAGCACGTGAAAACGCACCGTGCGATCCTGCACGGCTGAATACAGTTTCACCGGCACCTTCGTCGTGCCGAGTTTTATCTCACCTTTCCAGATAGCCCGCGCTGCCATTTCAACTTCCTTACTAATCGCAACAGCCGGAACACCGTGCTTCGCCTGACTCCGATTCCTGTACGCATAATGGACAGATGTTGCAATCGCAGTCGAGACAGTAAGCTCCTGTTTGATATGCGTACGACTGTTGACACGTCGAACAGATTTCGGTGCCGCCGTCGAACCACCACCACGCGGTGACGGTGGACGTCGCGGTTGCGCGCTTCACTTTTTCGGCTCCTCTACTCGATTTTGATGCCACGATTCAGGGCGATTCCTCTGGCTTTCATGACGACGTCGTCGTCGATTGTTTCGGCGCCTGTGATCATACCGTCAACCTGCTCAATCGTGCGACCGAGCGCCTTTGCGAGTTTTTCGTTATCCGAGTCGAAACCCTGATCGCGCAGTGCCGCGAGCATGTGTTGAGCCGTTTCCTGATCGGTCCCCTTGTCGTCAACTTCCTGGTCGAGCATCACACACTCCTGTCGTCTGTTCTGTTCCAGATCACAAATGTCTTTCATGTGAGGCTAAGGCAAGTCAAACGCCAAAAGACGTATTCGCCACAAAAGGCACAAAAGCACAAAAAGAGCCGTTCGAGAGATTGCTGCTGTTTTGAAACGGCTCTTTTGTGCTTTTGTGCCTTTTGTGGCGAACTCAATTGTTCGTGCTTTCGCAAGAGCCGGTCATGGTGTAGAATCCTTCGCCCTCCCGAAGTACGAATCCCAGTTAACTCTAAATACAGCCCACGCAACCTCCCTGTTCGCAACGTCGGAATAGGAGACTCACGTCTGCATGAGCGTTCGCCAATCTGGTGAGGCCAAGCGTGGACGCCCGCAACGGCAACCCACCGCAGCGCTTGGTAAGTTGATTCTTAATGCAATGAAACTCCTGGGCCTTAGTTACAAAGACGTCGTCGCGGCGAGCGAGCGTTTGGCCTCTGCTTACGACAACGCGGCCATGCGTATCGGCAAGTCGACGCTCGGCAACATCATCAGCGGCAGCATTCGGCAACCCGGCACGGCGAAGCTCGATAGTCTCGGCATGATCCTGAAGCTTTCGCGCGCTGAGATGGATGAGGCCATCGGTTTGCAACCGCAGCGCCGGTTCAACGAGCAAATGGAAATCACGCGCGCGCGCACGCACGAACTGCCGATTGATGCAGTCACGCGTCATCGACGCGTGAAGCTGCCGGTCCTGCGCGACGATGCTGACCTCGAGGTCACGCAGATGTTGCCGTCACGCTGGGCCGACGTTGAAGTCGAATATCTCATGTCGTTTTACCCGCCGCATCTTGCGTACGTTGTCGTCGGCGAAGAAGACACGCATGCGTCGCCCATCGTGCCGCCCGGCAGTCGTTTGCTCGTGAACAAGCTGCTGAACGAAGTGCGTCCGGCGGAGAACGTGAATTTTTATGAGCGCGAACTGTATTTTATTTTGACGCCGCGAGGTTTTACGTGTGTGTACGCCGAGCTAGTGCCGGGTGATCGGATCGTGTTGATACCACATCCAGCATCGGGCAATGTGCGTGAGGAATTTCGCCGCGAAGAAGTGGAAATCATCGGACAGGTAATTGGGGTGCTCTATCCAACGCGCTCGTAATTTGTCCGGGATCAGGAACAATTTGCTTCGTCTGGCTAAACGAAAAACTCTGCGAGTTCAATAAGTTGCTAAAAGCTGATCTTCCGTGAATGGGACACGTTCCCGGGTTGGACCACCCTTAGGCTTCCATCAGGTAACGCCTGATGTGCGGCTGATCGGTTTAGTAAGTAAGTACGACACAAGCTCTTAACGTGACAGGCAACGCCTGCTGTCTTCCGTGATCCCGGACAAATGATCATGGTCCTATCCCGTGGACCATCTGGTCCGCTACACTCTGACAATCCCAGAGCTAACAATCCTCCCGGCCGATCATTTTGGAGGATAGTGTGCCGGCTGGTCAGATGCTCAAGTCGTTGCGCAATCGCCGCAATATCACTGTTCGAGAAGTCGAACAGGCAAGCCGGCGAATCGCGGATGTCAAAGGAGACAAGCGCTTCTGCATTTCAAACGGCTGGCTGGCCCAGTTGGAAAACGGCGACTCCGAACCGAGCATTTGGAAGCTCTTCAGCCTCAGCGTCGTCTATCGCGCGGATTTGCTGTACCTCCTCAGTCTCTACAACATCGATGTAGACCAAAAAGCGAAATACGAGCACGTCGCGGATCCGTATCTCACGCAACTGCTTCCTCACAGTGGCGGCGCTTCATCTGAGATTTCGTTCGCGAGCGATCGCTCGGCAACGAGTGCAGCTAACGCCGGCGACTGCGCGCCGCACATCGTCTACGGTCACCTCGGTCTATCGGATTTCACGATGTATCCGATGATCAGGCCCGGCGCGCTGTTGAAGATCGACACGAGCCAGAACAAGGTCGTGACGAGCGTCTGGAACAACGCATATGAGCGGCCGATCTACTTCATCGAGTTGCGCGGGTCTTGTACGTGTGGTTGGTGTGAGCTGCAGGGCAACCAGTTACTGATCATCCCGCACCCTTCGCCGTTCGCGAGTGTGCGCCGGTTTCACTATCCGCGCGAGGCCGACATCGTGGGCCGAGTCGTGGGCTACAGCACGAACTGCGTCGATGTTTTGCGCAACGATCTAAAGACATGAAAAGAGAGTTTTGTTGGCTGATAGCCCAGGTCAAACCATTCGTGCGGCTGCACTTTGGCAGTTACTTATGCGTTGTCGCTGCCAGTGTTTTGGTGCTGCTTGATCCGCTGATCGTCAGATATCTGATCGACGAAGTGATTCCAAAGCGGCGTGTTGCGTGGCTGCCGCTGGCAGCCGCGGCTTTCTTTTTTGCTTACATGGGACGGCTCGGTTTTGACAGCCTCGCCGGCATGCTGAATTTCCGCGCCGTGCAGAAGATGACTTACCGCACAAGGCTCGCCCTGCTGCGTCACCTGCAACGTCTTTCGGCGGAATATCACGACAACACGTCGCCCGGCGATACGCTGCATCGTTTGCAAATGGATGTGGACCAGGTTGGCACGCTCACTAGTGAAGTAATCCCGGTCCTGCTGCGCACGACCACTATCTTCACGCTCGTGATGAGCACGATGTTAGTGCTGAATTACCGGCTTACGATCGTCGTGTTGCCGTTGATTCCGCTGTTTGTGCTCGTGCGCCGCCGGTTTCAGCATCGTCTGCGCGACGCTTCTGATGCCGTGCAGCAGCAATCGGGAAAACTGATCGGATTTCTGGAGGAACATCTGTCGGCGATCATTCAAGTGCAACTGCTCTGCGGCGAACAGCGCGAGGCGCGACGCTTCGCACACCTTTCGAGTGGTGTTGTTCGCGCGCAGATGAAGCGGCGTAGCACCGAAGTGTTTTTCAGTTCCGTGCTTTACCTGATTATCGTCGCGGGCATGGCGTGTGTGCTGAGTTACGGTGGTTATCAGGTGATGAGCGGAAGTCTAACTGCGGGCGGCCTCGTCGCGTTTTATGGGTACACGTTGCAACTCTTTATTCCGCTCTACGGCGTTGTCGATATTTATGCGAAGGTTCAGCGCGTCGCCGCAAGCGCGCGCCGGCTTGTTGAGATCACCGAAGCGAAGTCGATCTTGCGCGACGGTGCGAGGCCGGTGTGTGTTGACGCGCCGGCCGCAATTGAGCTGAAGGATGTTTGTTTTCGCTACCATGCTGAGCGTCCGGTTTTGAGAGCGCTGAATGTGCGGGTGAATGCGGGTGAGCGGGTGGCGCTGGCAGGGACGAGTGGGAACGGCAAGAGCACAATCGCGAAGCTAGTGGCGCGTCTTTACGACGCCGGCGCGGGCGCTGTGTTACTCGACGGAGTCGACGTTAGTGAAATCAAGCTGAAGAGTTTGCGGTCCGCTGTGATCTTCGTGCCACAGGATCCGGTTCTGTTCGACGTGACGTTGCGTGAGAATCTTCTCTTTGGAAATCCGCGTGCGAGTGATGAAGAGCTTGAGCGTGTGACGAAGCTCGCGCAGTTGGATGTTCTGATCAAGCGTTTGCCAAACGGGCTTGACGAGTCGCTTGGTCCGCGTGGCAACCGGTTGTCTGGCGGTGAACGACAGCGTGTCGCGTTGGCGCGTGCGCTGCTGCAACGTCCGCGTGTCTTAATCCTCGATGAATGCACATCGGCGCTCGACGAGATGACCGAGAAGCGTCTGTTGAATGCTCTGGATCAGCATCTGCGTGGTGTGACGACGATCATCATCTCGCATCGGCCTCACCCGACAAACTGGGCCGACCGCGTCATTCACGTGAATTGAGTAGCACAAAAGCCGATGCTTAGTATACGAAGCAAGATCGACGCCTCGCTTCAACTCTCACCTGCAAAAGTCTCCGCAAAAACAGACCTTGCTTTCAATACGAAGCAGGAACCAAACAATTTCTCCATTCGAAGTGTCTGACGCTTACAGTCGCCAGACTTCAACAGCAAGGTGTTCAACTATGGTGCGTCGCCTCATCACCGACATCGCCCGTCAGCACAAGGATGGAAGCGTACTGCTTTCGATTGCCGAGGATCGCGTGTGCAAGTTGAACGGCGTCGGCGCACTTACCTGGATAATTCTCGAGGACAGCGATGCGGGACTCACGCTTGAAGAAATTGTCGGCGCGCTCGAGCAACAGTTCGACGCGATTAACGCTGAAGGCGCGCTGCGGTACGAAGTTCCGCACGAGCAGCTTTGGGGTGATACGGATGCGTTTCTGAAGAAGATGGCGTCGCTGCATTTGCTCGACGTGTCGCGCGAGCGTTACTCGATCGGTTCACACGTTACCTGCACGACTTCAGCTCCGTCTGCCGCGCCGCTCGAGTTCAGCGGTGCGGAGCCGGCGCAAGATCTCACACTCTCGCGCCGCGAAACATTCAGTGCCTT
>DATNDM010000637.1:0-5772 GCA_035553235.1 Pyrinomonadaceae bacterium
GAACCGCGCATTTCCAGCACGACCCCACCGCTCGAAGTCTGCCATTCAAGCCGACCGTCGTCCGATTTCACTTCCTGAGCGTCAGCATATCGCTTCGCCGTTCGTTTGGCGTAGGCACTGAAAAACTCCTGCGCATCGAGCGGCGTGTCCCACGCAGTCAACTGCGCGACAAAGAACTGATCCGGCTTGCCAGTCTCATAAAGCGCAAAGCGATCGCCACCCCAACCCGCGGCTGCTTGTTTCGATTCTGAAGTGTCGTTCAAAAACTCATCGAGGATCAGGTAACAGCCCCACTCGCCATTCACATCATAATCGACCCGTTTCCACGTCGGTCCAAGTGCGTTTTTGAAGTCGGGCAGTGTCAGTTTCTGTGGAGCTTCGTAAGAAAAGTATTTCTCAGCGTGCAGTATCTGTTCACTCGACTGCGGCAGCTTGGTGAACGCCTGTGAGACCATCTGCCAGCCGCCGCGCTTGTAAAGCGCAGTGGCCCAATTTGAACCTTCCTCATACGGAAACAGCAACGACTCGCGCAGTGCGCGCGGTGCTTGCTTGAACTGTTCTGACGCTGCTTCCTGTGCGCCCAGGCTGCGAATGAACGCCAAAGCGACGAGCGGGTTCTTCGCCATGTAGAGCGTCATCGCGAGAGTCGCATCGCCTTCGATGAGAGCATGTGCGGCAAGCTCGGCGTCGGAGTCGCCCTTGGGCCAGTTCTCGAATCGTTTCAGATTGAAGTGCTGATCCTGAAGCGCGTGCGTGAGTTCGTGGGCCATGACAGGCTTCTGGCCCTCCAGTTCGATCCAATCGGCGAGGTAAAACTGCTGCGCCTTCGGATCGTAATAGCCCGCGACCTGCTCGGTCAGGAGCTTGATCAGAAAAGACCGATAGGCGAAATCTTTAGGCGCAAGACCAAAAACTTTTAGCAGAACTTCAGCGGCGTGCATTTCCTCCGGCGTGGTTTCGGCATCGAGATTCCTGATGATCATGCTCTGGATCTCGCTGCGCGACTGTGCCCCACTCTTTACGGCTTTCAGTATTTTTAGCTCCCGGAGCTCGCTGGTTTCCTTGAGCATCGCGTCTGTCATGGACACGATGGCCGCGTGTTGGGCACTGGTTGCTGCCCCGGTCTGGGCCTGTCCTTTTGGCAGAAAACTGCCCGCGCCGAGACACAACAGGATTAACAGTGCCAGCCCCGCGCTAATTTGCTTTGACATATTGGTCTTTCACTCTTATAGTCCGCTAAACGTTTACAGCTAAACAAGGATCGGGAAATCCTGTCGCTTATGAGTTCGGAAGGCTTTGCTCAGATGACAAGCCCTGCCCCTGACGATGTATTCGGCGTTTGGCACGAAACCCTCCTTCGGGTGCGTTACGCCGAAACGGACAAGATGGGCATCGTTTATTATGCCAACTATTTAGTCTGGTTCGAAATCGGCAGAACGGATTACTGTCGCGCGCGCGGTTTTTCTTATCGCGACATGGAAGAGAATGAAGACGCGTTCCTCGTTGTCGCCGAGTCTTACTGCCGCTACAAAGCTCCCGCTTATTACGACGACGAACTAATCGTTCGTACACACATCACGGAATTACGTAAACGTTCGCTTCGTTTCGGATATGAAATCGTACGCGCTTCCAACGGACAAGTCGTTGCTGAAGGCGAAACGGGGCACGTCATCACTGATTCACGCGGACGCGTTCGATCATTTCCGGAAGGTTACGCGCAAAGACTGTTAGCACCGCCCTTAATCAAGTCTCATCCCGGCACGATCGTGCCAAGCGAAACCGCACCTGAATGAAAAACGGAATACGAGTCCAATAGGTCGTACACGTTTTTTCTTCATTGCCACAACCATTCCTGCCATGGTGTTTCTGATTCAGAGCCCCAGATTCTTTTTGTAACTTTTTCTAACTTCGTTCGTTTTACGTTCAAGGGCCGGCGCCAATCACCGGCAAGCAAATCGAAAGCCTCGCTGCTACTTCCGATAGCAACGAGGCTCTGAATGACAATACAAGTTCGATCGCCTCGCGGCGCTCAAGCTGCATCGTCGACGCTCCGCATCTTAGCGCACCCGGTGGACGAGCTTCAACCCAGGGAGGTTCTACCATGCGCCGCTATGCGATCGCGTTTACCTTTGTTTTTCTGTTACTCCCCATAACGGTCTTCTCCCAATCGCGAACCCCCGAAGCTGCTCTCAACCTCTTTCAAAACGCCCTTAAGAAAGGCGGTAACGGCGATCTCGATGGCGCGATCGAAGACTACACACGAGCCATCCGGTTGAGCTCCAACTTAACTGCCAGCAAGAACTCTGACAATCGTTTAGGCAACTCACCTACTACCGACGCAGCGGAGAACGTAACGGTTGTCGATCCGTTTACGGCAAACGCTTACAACAATCGCGGACTCGCACGTTTCAAGAAGAATGACATCGAAGGCGCCATCGAGGATTACAATCAGGCACTGAAGATCAGGCCCTCGCTCGCCAGCACTCACATGAATCGGGCCGCGGCATTACGCGCCAAAGGCGATCTGCAAGCCGCGTTGAAAGATCTCGATCGTGCCATCGAACTGAAGCGAGACTTCTTTGAAGCTTACAGCAATCGCGGCAGCTTGAAACTCGATCTCGAAGATACCGCCGGCGCGCTCGACGATCTCAACCGATCAATCGAACTTAACAATCGTATCCCCGAATCGTTTTACCAGCGCGGCTACGTTTACATGGCGCTGAAAGAATTCGATCGAAGCCTTATCGACTTCGATCGCGCGATCAAGCTCGCGCCTCAGATGGGATGGGCGTACCAGGGACGCGGTACGGCGTTCATGTATAAAGGGAAGATGCTCGAAGCGATTGCAGACTTCAATCGCGCACTCGAACTGGATCCGAAGATCGCCTGGGGGTACTTCAACCGCGGACTAGCGAAGGTGTATATCGGACAGGAAAGCGAAGCGCAAAAGGACTTCGATGAATGTCTGAGGTTACGACCGGACATGAAGGCCCAGCTCGAACCGCGCATTCAACTGGCGAGACAGCTTCGCCGGATTGGAAACCTGAAACAATAAGAAGCACAGATTACGCCGATTTCTGCGTAATCTGTGGACGGTTCTAATCGTGACTGAGGTTAAGCCGCTGAATACCCCTGGCCTTCCCTGAACCCTCGTCAATGTCCAACACGGCGGCGCAGATCCTCACCTGCCCCGTTGCGTGTTCAGCGCGTCGCGCCGTCACGGAAGTAAAGCGCGCGATCACGTCTGACTTTTCCATTCCGATCACGCCGGCGTAGCTCCCGGTCATGCCAAGATCAGTCAGATACGCCGTACCGCGCGGCAAGATTCTTTCGTCCGCAGTCTGCACGTGCGTGTGCGTGCCGCAGACCGCCGACACACGACCATCGAGGTGCCATCCCATCGCGACTTTTTCTGAAGTCGCTTCGGCATGAATATCGACGATGCGCACGGTGGCTTCGGCCGGTAGCGAGTCAATAACGTCGTCGATGATCCGGAATGGATCGTCCGAAGGCGGCATGAACACGCGACCCATCACGTTCATCACAGCGACCTGAGTTCCATTCACTTCACCGAGCCAATACCCACTGCCGGGCGTATTCGGAGGATAGTTTGCGGGACGAAGCAGTCGCGGTTGTTTACGAATGTATTCGACCGCTTCTTTCTTATCGAAGATGTGATTACCGGACGTCATCACGTCGATGCCGTTCGCAAACAACTGTTCGCACAACTGCGGCGTGACAGAAAAGCCACCCGCGAGATTCTCGGCGTTCATGATCGCCAGATCGATCTGGTGCTGCTCGCGCAGATCCTGAATGCGTTCGAGCACGGCTATGCGCCCGGGCTTCGCGACGACGTCTCCAATCATTAAAACTTTCATATGAAGGTATTGGGGTAGAGAGCATAAAAAACCGCGAACCCTGAAACGTCAATCGTGCCGAGCGAGAAGCACCATTTTGCGTTTCACGACTCGCGGTTTTCTGGCAGAAGGGAGATCCGCAGATGCCGTTCCGAAGCCGTAATTGAACCTGCATAGACAGGTGGGTGACCTCTTAATGCCGCAGCCTCTGGCATTTCTTAACGATGAAGAAATGCACTGGCTAAACGACCTCGGTCTCCCTAATCAACGGCGTTGGCTCAATCATCGTACACTCGGTGACGATCACCGCAGAACGTTTCCCTTCGCCGCCACGAATAGTAGCATAATCAGCCACAAAAAAGCACAAACAGATCTAGCCACAAAAAGGCACAAAAAGCGCAAAGTATAAAAGCCGTCAGTCAGGATCTCTTTTGTGCTTTTTGTGCCTTTTTGTGGCCAGATCTGTTTGTGCTTTTTTGTGGCTAACCGAGGGTGAGTTTGCCGGCGCCGCCTTGTTCATTTTCAAGACTGCTGCGCACTTTCAAGAGGCGGTCAAGCATCTCCGCACACTCAGCGCTACGCGCGGCCAGTTGCGAGTCAGCCTGTTCGTGCATGTTCTTCAGACGATGAAGCTCGTCGGCAATGTGCAGCGCAGCGAGGATCGCGACTTTGAGCGAATCGACGGTGAGTGTGCCGGACGAGATCTCTCTCATCCTGCTGTCGACAAACTCCGCGAGTTGAATGATGTATTCGGTATCACCGTCAGACCGGATGTTGTAGGTCTGGTTATAGATCTCAACCCGAATGGTGGGACTACTGGTGCTTGCTTCCATACTGCCTTTATTGATCACTCGTCCGATCCCCGAACTCATCGGAACTCCTCGACCGTTTCAGGCTCGAGTGCAGCGACTGCATCCAGCATGGCTTCGACTTTCATGCGAATGGTTTCACGTTCGGACAGCAGCTTCTCGACCTGATTTTCGAGTCGCTCTTTTTCGTTGAGCACGTTGCCCATGTCGCGGTGAATGAGCGCTAGTTCCTTTTCGAGGTTCTCTTTTTCCTGGCGCAGCGTTTTGGTGAGCTCGATGGTGCGATAGATCTTATCTTCCAAGTGAGAAAACTTTTCCAAGCCTGACAGACCTACCATCTTTGTCCCCCGCTGTTGTGTGATTGAAAAGCGCAAAGAGATTATCCGCCTTCACGCGTGAGAGCGCAAGATTCTTTTCACCATACGCAACGATTTATTTTCAGCGCTGCTCAGCACCAAACTTTTCGAGCAACGCCGCGGTGAGACGAGAGTGGTACGCTTCAACTTCTTCGTCACGCAGTGTGCGCTCGTCCGAGCGATACTCCAGACGCAAAGTTACCGAGCGCTTTGACGATTCGATGCTGCCACCTTCGAACGTACCGACGAGCTTCACACTGCGGCAATCCGCAACGTGCTGATCGGCGACGGCCGCGAAGATCTCGTCGAGTGCCACACTGCGATCAATGAGCAGCGAGATGTCGCGCGTCACGGAAGGATAGCGAGGTAACGGCGAATACTGGATCGCTTTTGCTGGACCACTCAACAACGCATCGAGATCCAACTCGAGCACGTAAACTGGCTGGCGAAACTTGTACGACGCGGCCACGCTATCAGCGAGACGGCCGATCGTGCCGATCGCTTTTCCGTCACCACTGCTGATCGCGGCGGTTTGGCCCATACGCAGATGACGGGCGGAGCCGGCGGCGAATTTCAGCGGGCTCAGGTTCATCCAATCGACAGCAGCTTCGAGTGCACCTTTGAGATCGAAAAAGTCGAGTTCGCGTTCAGGCTGCGCGCGGTTCTCTTCCAACGCTCCGCCAGTTGCAATCAGCGCGAGCGCTAATCTTTCCTGAGGGAGTTGCTGGTCGCCTAAACCCGAGAAAATGC
>DATNDM010000638.1:0-10050 GCA_035553235.1 Pyrinomonadaceae bacterium
GCGCGAAAAAGATCGACAACGGATCGCACCAGCTCATCAACGCTGAGAGGCTGTACCGCCGGACTCTCCCTCCGCGCAAAACTCAACAACTGGGTCACGATCTGACTCAAACGGTCAGTCTCGCCGACAATCAACCCGAGATCGCGCTCGTACTCGATGCGCAACCCCTCATCTTCACGCATCACCTGCGCGATCGATTTGATTGCCGACAGCGGGTTCTTGATCTCATGGGCCACCGTCGCCGCCATGCGTCCCAGTGCGGCGAGGCGTTCGCGTTCCGCAAGTTCTCGCTCGAGTCGCAGGTTCTCCTCGAGCAATCGTGAATCATCAATCGCGATCGCCACCTGGTCTGCGAGCAACGCGAGTATCGTGCGCGCGTCCGGCGTCAAACTCGCCGACGCGGCATCAAGCGCCAGCAAGCCCTGAACCTCGTCCTCACGACGTAACGGATACGCGAGCTTAAAATTCTGCTCAGCCAACACCGGTTCATCTTCGATCGGCAGCCACGCGCTCTCTCTTGATATCTCCAGCACTTGTTTTACCCACGGCTCGGATTCCTCAACGTAGATCTTGAGCCGTCGCAGACCGAGCGCGCCGGTCGTGCGCTCTTCGACGAAGTGCAAAAGGTCCGAAAGATCCTTGTACTGGCCCGCGTACGAGCCGATACGCGCCACGATCTCTTTGTAGAGCGTCGCTTCACGTTCAAACAGCTTGCGAAATCGTTGGGCTAAAAAACCACGGAATGGCGCGGCAAGTAGTGCCAGCGCGAGAATCAATAAGGCCTCCACGAGTCCTGGTCTCACACCGTAACGCTGTGTCATCCAGTCGCCGATAGTGCGAATGCCGAAGACGTACACCGTCAACACGACCATCGCGAAAGTCACGACAATGAGACTCTCTTCGATGATGATCTCGAGATAGCGATACCGATAGATGTAGTAAGCCAGCAGGACGGACGGCAGCAGCGAGCCAAGGTTCGCGATCGTCTTCAGGTATAGCCCGGCCGTCGTTCCCGCGCCGACGCCTGCGGCAAGCGCGGCGAAAATCACGACACCAACGCCGATGAACGACGCCGCCAGCGTGCGCATGATGCGCCTCTCACTGCGGTTCGTGGTCTTCCGCGCGATCAGCAGCTCGGTCAGGGCGATCAGACCCAGCACGTACGCGATCCAAAACGCGAACGGGATCACGAAGAACGAAAGCTTCGTGAACATCGGCGCGTAGTCACCGGTCCAAAGTGTGGGGATAGCGACGAGCAGGAAGACTGTTGGGATGTACGAAAAGTAAACGCGGAGTTGTTCACTGCGGTTGAGCGAGCGGCCGTGTGCGTTGGCCCAGAGATGAAGATGAACGTGGAGTAGAAAGGAGTACGCGAAAGTGATGCTGACGACGGCGACGGTGTCCGCGACGCGCAGCAGCGTGGTCCATGTGTCCGGTCCGAGATCGAAAAGGCCATGCAGCGTGATAACGAGATTGCTGGTGTGCCAACCACCCATCGTGAGGGCGAGTAAGGCGAGGAGGCGCTCGATGTTGCTCAGCTTGCTGCGGTGAGTGATGAGCTGAAACAGCATCCAGAGCGGTAGCAGGGCCGCGATGCTGTAGCCGATGACCTGGAGAATTTCGAGGGGATCGAGTGGGGACATCGATCAGCGTTTATGCGCGAAGATCCGCGGTTACAAAGATCACGAGCTTAGTTCGCCGCCGTCTTGCCAACTGGCGAAGTAAACGTGATCTCGACGCGGCGATTCTTCTTCTGGCCGGCGACCGTGTTGTTCGGCGCGAGCGGGTTCGACGCGCCCATGCCATTCGCCTGAATTCGCATCGGATCGACACCCGCCGACTGGAACCGATCTGACAACACGCGCGCACGCTCCTGCGTCAACTGCTGGAGCGTTACTTCGTTGCCTTTGCTGTCAGTATAAGCCTCGATCAGGATTTGGTAATCAGGATTGCTGGCAAGCAGCGCGGCGAGCGGTTCAAGCTTTGCTGAGGAAGCCGCGGATAAAGTTGCTGCGCGAGCGTTGGTCCAAATCGTTTCCGGCAACACCAGTCTGAAACCTGTTGCCGTCTCTTTCAGCGTCCCGTATTTCGCGAGCGTCTCTTTCAGGTTTGCTTCCGCGGTTCGTTTTTCCGCCTCACGCCGTTCAGCTTCGACGCGCGCGGTCTCGGCCTGCTTCTCGCCTTCAAGACGCGCGAGTTTCAGTTTTGCAGCATCACTTTCAGCTCGCAGTTGTGCGATCTCATCACGCAGTTGCGCATTTTCGACTCGCTTCTCACGAAGCTGATCGTTCGCGGTGCCGGAATCACGCTCGGCCATCTCACGCGCATGTTGTTCCTTCTCGAGCGCGGCCCGGAGTTGGGCAACTTCACGCTGCAAAGATTCGGCACTCTCTTCCGCAGTCCGCACTGCTTCATCGCGACGGCGAATCTCTTCACGATTCAGTCGTTGGGCCTTCCGCGCTGCCGCGACTTCCTCCGCATGCTGGCCGGCTGAGGTTGCTTTCCGCGCTTCGACGTCGATTTCCGCAAGGGGCTGACCAAGGCGCCATGCTTTCTCCGCAGCCTGTAGATGATCTTCAGCAGTCTGCAATTCCTCTGGCGCATCACCCTCCGCGCCCGCGTACTTCGCAAGATTGATTGCCTGGCGCGCACCGAGTAACGACACGGGCGTCGTGCGGTAGTCAGCATCCGCAATCTCCGGAACACGCGCGGTCTTGAAGTAGTCACTCGAATTACCGATGTAGCGCACGTCCACAGTTTCAACCTGACTGCCGTTCGATTTCTGCGGCGGCAGGTTTTCCATCACGACCATGCGACTCGGCACCTTCATCAGGAAGTGCGGCTCGGCGGTCACGATGAGTGCGAATGTCTGAAGTGGCGTGGTAACGTCGAGCTTTGAATCGACGAAGACACTGCCACCGCGTTTGATTTCGCCGAGATTATCGACATGGCCGTCGGGCGAGATGGCCCAGAGAACGTAAGTCGTGTAGATGCCGCCCAGCTCGGATGCGCGTGGCAGATCTTCAATGCTCAGCTCGACACGTGTGCCGCGACGCCCGGCGCGTTTCACCTTTGCCTCACCTTTCAAACGCGGCAACAGTGTTGTGCCGCGGAACTTGACCGTAACCGATTCGTCCAGAGGATAAGTTATCGCTACGGTCTTACGTTCGACGTCCTGGGCAGTTGCGACAGATACAAACAATAAACAAGCACTGAGCGCAAAAGCGAAATGCCGACCAATGCGTCTGAAAGTCATGGCGGAACAACTCCTGGCTGAAATCTGGGAAAGTGGCTAGAGCTACTATGCTCTTGATGCTGTAAACAGTCGCATTGTTGCCGAACGACATGAGGAGGTCAAGACGAATTTCGCCACAGATTACACGGGTTTTCACTGTTCACACGCGTGTAACCCGTGTTCATCTGTGGCTCTTTGTCTTTCGATAAGCAGCGATCTGGATGATCAGGCAGCAGATGCCGGAGAGGAGCAACATAGGAATCCATCCACTCGGCTTTACCAGCCAAAGGATAAACCACGCGACTATCAGTCCTGAGCCGACCCACCACAGCATCACGGAATCTCGTTCAGCTTGTAGCCGACGCCACGAACGGTCAGAACGTATCGCGGATTTTTCGGATCAGTCTCGAGCTTCTTACGCAGCCGATTGATGTGTGGATCGATGTTGCGCTGGTAGCCTTCGTAGTCTGTGCTCCAAACTCGATCGAGCAATGCGTTTCTGGACCACGCGCGTCCCGGTTCAGACGCGAGCAACTCGAGAATTTGAAACTCGAGCGGCGTCAGGTCGACGCGATAGCCATTTCGCATCACTTCATGACGACGCTTATCGATGACGAGATCGCCGACTTCGATACGTTCGCCGTCGCCTTCGGGTGGCGCCGCGCCGCCGCGTCGTAAGAGAGCTTCGACGCGATATTCGAGTTCACGCGGACTGAACGGCTTTGCAAGATAATCATCAGCGCCTGCTTCGAAACCCGCGACCTTGTCAGAGAGCGCGTCATGCGCAGTCAGGAAGAGTGCCGGTGTTTGAATCCCGCGATCGCGAACCCGCTTGAGCAACTCGATGCCTGACATACCCGGCATCGATACATCAAAGATGAAGCAATCAAATCGTCCCGCAATGGTGGCTTCGAGTGCCGCCATGCCGCTTTCGCGTTCTTCTACCTGGAAGCCCAGACGGCGAAAGTACTCGGCCAAAAGGAGTCTCATATCGGTATCGTCATCTGCGATCAGAAGACGCTTACCTGCGTGCTTAGTGTTTGGTGTCGCTTGCTGTGCCAAATGTCTGATCCTGTCGGAGGGGATCTTATCTCGTCCTCAGTTTAGCGGAGAGAATTATAACCTAAATTCAGGCAGACTCATGCGGGGAAAAGATTTGCATGAATTCACGCCCAGAAAGAAATCGAGCAAATCACTCAGCCTTGACGCATATAAGTGGGGGTAAGTATAGTTCTTTCTTACGGATTTTGGGCTGTTTTTCTACCTCCCTTATAGCAACTGATCAGAGATTTTCGCAACCAGAGATGCGTGATCTTCGCCGCCTGTTAAAGTATCTGAGACCTCACTGGCCAATCTTCACACTGGCCACTTTGGCGATGCTCCTTGTCGGTGTGCTCGAGAGCGCTATCGGCGGTTTGATCGTTCCTATTTTTGATCAGGCTTTCGTTCAGGGTGCCGGTCAGCGTACTGCTACGATTTTCGGTCTGCAACGGCTAATTCCTCAAGCCCCATTCGGCGCCTGGAAGATGATCTCGATCCTGCTGATTGTCTTCACGCTCGTGAAGGGCATCGCCGAGTACTTTTCAACTTACCTGATGGCGCGGATCGGCCAGTCAGCCGTGCTCAAATTGCGCCAGGATCTTTATAGCCACTTGCTGGCACAGTCGGCGACTTTCTTTGAAAGGCATCGCACGAACTATCTCGTATCGCGACTCGTTTCCAGCGCCGCAGCGATCGAGACTGCGGTCACCAGCACGATCCGCGACATGCTGCGTGAGAGTTTCACGCTCATCGCGTTTCTCGCGGCGTCCTTTTACTACAGTTGGCGACTCACGCTCGGCTCGCTTGCGATTGCGCCGGTGATCGCAGTGTTGACGGCGAAGTTTGGCCGCGCGCTGCGAAACCTCGCGCGCGAGAGTTTTGAGGGCAGTAAGGAACTGACTGACACCGCTCAGGAGGCGCTTGCGAATCAGGGCATCGTGAAAGCCTATCGTGCGGAGAAACGCGAGTCAGAACGCTTTACTCAGGTCGCCAAGCGAATCGTTCGTGCGAACTTGCGCAGCGCGAGTATCGCCGGTATGTCGCCGCCGGTGATCGAGATGATCGGGATCTTGTTCGTTGTCTTCCTATTGTTCTTCGGCCAACGTGAGATCATCGCGGGACGGATGAACGCGGCGCAGTTCGTCACGTTCCTCTTCTTTCTGTTTCGCAGTTACGACCCGATGCGCAAGCTCTCGCGACTGCAAAACAGCATGGAGCAGGCACTCGCTGCGGCCCATCACGTGTGGGAGGTGATGGACGAGCATGCCACGATTGCGGAGAAACCCGGCGCAAGTGAGTTGCCGGTGTTGAAGAAAGAGATCGAACTGAAGCATGTTTCGTTTGGTTATGCGAACGAGACCAGATCGGTGTTGCGCGACGTGAGTCTGAAGGTAAAAGCCGGGACGATGGTGGCGCTCGTGGGTGAGTCAGGCGGTGGAAAGTCGACGCTGACGAAGCTGTTGCCTCGCTTCCACGATCCAAGCTCAGGCGCGGTGTTGTGGGACGGCACTGACATTCGAGACGCGTCGCTCTCGAGTCTCAGAAAACAGATCGCGCTTGTTACTCAGGAGACAGTTCTCTTCAACGACACCGTGCGTCACAACATCGCGTACGGCAAGCCTGAAGCCACCGACATCGAGATCGAAGAAGCGGCGCTGATCGCATTTGCGCACGACTTTATTCGCGAATTACCTGATGGTTACGATACGATTGTCGGCGAGCGCGGCATTTTTCTTTCCGGCGGCCAGCGCCAACGGCTCGCTATCGCCCGTGCAATCCTGGTTAACGCGCCAGTCCTGATTCTCGACGAAGCTACTTCCGCGCTCGACGCGGAGTCGGAGCGTTTGGTCCAGAGTGCGATCAGCAACCTGGTGCGAAATCGCACGACGATCGTGATCGCCCACCGGCTGTCGACCGTGCGACGCGCGGACGTGATCGTAGTGATGGAAGCGGGACGAATTATCGAGATGGGCACGCACGCCGAATTGCTGGCGCAGGGTGGGCAATACCGGAAGCTCTACGAGTTGCAATTCGCGGAAGAAGAGGATTCACCGATTACGCAGGTTCCACAGATTGCTTGAATTCAGTCTGTGCAAGCTGTGTAATCTGCGGATAAAAACCAAATGAAATCAATGACCGGATACGGCAAGTCGATGGTGACGGGAGATGATTTCTCTGTCTCTGTCGATCTGAAGACCGTCAACAATCGATTCCTCGATATCCATCTCCGCGTCGGCTCCGAGCTCGCCTCGCTCGAACCGTCAATCAAGAAACGGATCTCTTCCCGACTTTCGCGCGGACGCGTCGACGTCACCGTCAGCATGGAACGCGTGTCGCAAATTGCTTACGAGATCAATCGACCACTGATCGCCGGATACGTCAGCGCCTTGAAACAACTCCAGCAGGACTTCGACATTTCCGGCGAGCTCGACATCAACGTCATCGCTCGAATTCCCGGCGCCTTGCAACCCGCGCGCAACGGCCTCGATGACCGAATGACCGCGGCCCTCGATAAGGCGGTGGACCAGGCGCTGGACGAGCTTGAAAGAATGCGTGAGCAGGAAGGCGACGCACTCAAGACCGAACTGCGCGAACGCGTCCAGAAGATCGAAACACTCGTGCCCATCATTGAGTCGTCTGCCGCCGGCCTCGCCGACGCCTATCGACAGCGACTGCAAAAACGAATTGGAGAACTGCTGAACCGCGCTGGTCAGGTGGTCGAGATCGATCCGGTACGGTTGGCCCAGGAGGTCGCTTACCTTGCGGATCGCAGTGACGTCAGTGAAGAGATGGTGCGCTTGCGCAGCCATCTGTCGCAGTTTCAGGAAGCACTCGACGCACCGGGCGAGGCCGGCAAGATGCTCGACTTCCTTTTGCAGGAACTCAATCGCGAGGCCAATACGACGCTCTCGAAATCTACGGACCTCGTGATCAAGGAAGCCGGTTTGGCGATCAAAGCAGAAGTGGAGAAACTTCGCGAACAGGTTCAGAATGTCGAGTAAAGTGAAAGAACTGCAACTGGCTGGACCAGTCGATCATGCTGCTTCGAGAGGCACGCTCTTCGTCGTCAGTTCGCCGTCAGGCGGCGGCAAAGGCACCCTCATCCGACACGTGCTGGATGTTGTTGAAAATCTCAGCTATTCTGTCTCGTACACGACTCGTGCGCCACGGCAGAGTGAAGTCGACGGCCGCGAGTATTTTTTTGTCAGCCGTGAAATTTTTGACGAGATGGTTGCGGCGGGGGAGTTTCTCGAATGGGCGTGCGTGCACGGAAACTTCTACGGCACGTCGAAAGAGCAGATCTTGAGAGAGACTGCGGCCGGCGCTGACATTATTCTCGAACTCGACGTGCAGGGCGCGGCGAGTGTGCGACAGTTGCTGATGGATTCGGTCAGCATCTTTATTCTTCCGCCTTCTTACGAAGTGTTGCGGCAGCGATTGATCCTGCGTGGGACAGATTCGCCCGATGAACTTGAAGTTCGGTTGCGAAATGCGCCCCATGAGTTGAACCAGTATTCGTCGTTCGATTACGTGATCATCAACGATGAGATTGATCGTGCGGCCGCGCAGCTTGCCTCGATCATTTACGCCGAGCGCGCGCGTTGCATGCGCCAGGAGCCGCTGGTGCGGGAAGTCATTAGCAAATTTACGAGCGATTCCATCATAGACTCATAGACTGAAGGAGCATCGAGAGTGCCTACACCGATAGAGTTAGTTGAGACGGACGTTGAAGGAACCCAGGGGCGTGAAGTTGATTCGAAGTACCGTCTGATTATCCTCGCGGCAAAGCGCAGCAAGCAGTTGCAGCGCGGTGCGTCGCCCAGAATCGAGATCGATCCGCAGAAGCACAAACCGACGCGCATCGCGCTGGAAGAGGTGATGCGCGGCCGCGTGCATTTTCATATCAAAGAGGACGGGTCAAAGCCCGCGGAATAGATCCGTTAAATCTGTGGTTACATGCCTTTGTAATCTGGACCGCCACCGCCTTCAGGCGTCACCCAGTTGATAATCTGGTACGGGTCCATGATGTCGCAGGTCTTGCAATGCACGCAGTTTGAGAAGTTGATCTGCAGGCGCCGCTTTCCGTTGCCACCGTCTTCGACCATTTCATAAACCGCAGCCGGACAAAATCGCTGACAAGGGTTGCCGTACTCCTCCGCACAACGCGTCGAACAGATATTCGTGTCGAGCACGTGCAGGTGGGCCGGCTGGTCCTCGTCATGGCCCACCGCGGCGTGATAGACGTCGGTAACTTTATTGAACGTCAGCTTGCCGTCGAAACGGAGATCCTTGTAACGCTGCTCGATCCGATCGCCGCGATACCCGTACGCTGACAACTTCTTCATCTCTTCATGACCCGGCACAGCGCGATCGCGATCGAAGAGCCCCCACGCGCGTCCGCCCGTGAAGAATTGCAAGCCTGAATTGATCAGACCGAGCCAGCGTCCATGCTTGAACGCGGCGTGGAAATTTCTGACCTTGCGCAACTCGGGAACAATCCAACTCTCATTCACTTTCTGCTCGTACTTCTGCAACTGCTTTGCCGAGTAGTCACCTGCTTTCAAAGCCTCAAAGATGACTTCAGCCGCGAGCATGCCGCTCTTGATCGCTGAGTGAATTCCCTTCAATCGTTGCGGGTTCAGCAGACCGGCGCAATCGCCGGCGAGCAGCACGCCATCGGCGTACATGCGCGGCATCGCGAAGTAACCGCCCGCGGTGACGGTCTTCGCACCGTAGCGAATCATCTTCCCGCCTTCGAGGAGCTTAGCGATGAAGGGATGCGTCTTGTAGCGCTGAAACTCCGCGTGCGGATCGATCAGCGGATCTTTGTAATCGAGCCCCGTGACATAGCCGATGTTCAAGACATTGTTCTGCATGCCGTAAATCCAGCCGCCGCCGTACGTCGACGAGTCGGACGGAAAGCCAAGCGTGTGTGTGACGCGGCCGGCCGGATATCGATCGTCCGGCAACTCCCAAAGCTCTTTCAACCCGACACTGTAAACCTGCGGCTCGCGTCCCTCGTCGAGTCCGAGACGTTGGACCAACTGTTTGGTGAGCGACCCGCGCGGCCCTTCGCCGAGCACAGTGACCTTCGCGCGCAGATCGACGCCGGGCTCGTAGTTGGCCTTCGGCTTCCCTTCCTTGTCGATGCCTTTGTCGCCAGTGCGCACGCCGAGCACGCGGTCGTTTTCGTCGTATAGCAAATCAGCGCCGGGAAACTCCGGAAAGATGTTGACGCCTGCTTCTTCCGCCTTCTCGCCGAGCCACGCCGTCAAACGATTGAGCGAGACGATGTAGTAACCGTGGTTCTTGAGTGGCGGCGGTGTGATTGGCGAACGCAGCGCCAGTTTCGATGTCAGATAAAGAAAGTGATCTTCTTTGACTGGAGATTCAAGCGGCGCGCCCTGTGCTTCAAAATCGGGAATGAGCTCGCGCAGCGCTTTCGGATCCATAACGGCGCCGGAAAGGATGTGTGCACCGACCGCAGCGCCCTTCTCGATCACGGCGATCTCGACCTCGCCGAGTGAATTGTCCTGTTTGACTAGTCGTGCGAGGTGCAGTGCGCCGCTCAGGTTGGCCGGACCAGCGCCTACGAATACAACATCAAACTCCAGGGTTTCTCGTTCCATATATCCACAGATTACACAGATTAGTCTGTTTGTTTCAATCGGAGTGATCTGTGTAATCTGTGGACATGCCAAACCATCTGATTCACGAAACGAGTCCTTATCTTTTGCAGCATGCTGACAACCCGGTCGACTGGTACCCATGGA
>DATNDM010000639.1:0-6856 GCA_035553235.1 Pyrinomonadaceae bacterium
GTTACGACATCTTCACGGCGCCCACTGAACGGTATGATAGGCAGGCCAACTTCGATCCCGCCACGAAGACCATCCAGGTGGCGGGCGACAACGCGCCAGGCGGCCGCGATCTCGCCAACACCGATAAAAACAATTTTGGACCACGCATTGGTTTCGCTTACAGCGGTTTGAAGTCAGACAAGACTTTGGTGCTGCGCGGCGGATATGGATTGTTGTACGCGGTCGATACGAGCGCCGCTCAACCGCTCACTTCGAATCCGGGCACCGGCGCGGGCAGTTACGCCTGTACTCCGATCACGAACCCGGGTGGCTGCCCGTCGTTCTTCGTTGGACGCAATCCTTTCGATCGCGGTGTGCCGACCGCGCCGTTTACGGTGGCTGCGCCGGGCACCAGCTTTGCAGCGCCGACGGGCGGCGGTCTCATCCTGTTCAACGATCCGAATCGCAAGGATGAGATGTATCACCAGTACAACTTCACGATCCAGGATGAATTCCGGACCGGTTGGCTCGCCGAAGTGGCTTACGTCGGATCGCTGGGTCGCAATCTGCTGGTGCTGCAGAACATCGGCACCGGTAACGATCAGGGTGGACCAGGTTCACGCGAAGTCATTCTGGTTTCAGCCGGTAGTTCGAATGCGATTACGGCCACACGCTATCGGGGTAGTTCCAGTTACAACGCCTTGCAAAGCAAGATCGAAAAGCGATTCTCAAAAGGACTGTCGCTGTTGACGTCGTACACGTGGGCACACGCGATCGACGACTCGCCGGGCGGGATCTGTGCGGGCGGTGCGAGCGCGCGTGACTGCGGTCCCGATGATCCGACGCGGCCCGAGCTCGATCGTGGTAATTCCGACACCGACGTCCGTCATCGCTTCACGTTCTCAAACGTTTGGGACCTTCCGTTTGGACGTAACCGGCGTTACGGAGCGGACATGAACAAGGGACTCGATGCGGCAATCGGTGGTTGGCAGTTCAACAACATCGTCACGTGGCAGAGTGGACCAGTCTTCAATGTTACATGCGATGGTGGACGCGTTGACTTGATCGGCGATCCAAATCCAACCGATGCGCAAAGAGCGCAGGGACTTCAACTCAATCGCAGCGCGTTTAGATGCGCGGTGGCGAAGGTCTTTCCGAGTGATCCTGACTTCTTCCCAGGTGGTGCGAAGTCGCCGCGAATCGGTACGCTCGGTCGCAACGTGTTCCGGGGAGACCCGCAGTTTTACTGGGACGCGTCGCTCTTCAAGAACTTTCCGATCACGGCGATCAGCGAAGCGTTCAATGTTCAGTTTCGGTTCTCGGCTTATAACGTGCTGAACCGCGTCAATCGTTCGTTCCCGACTGGAGATTTCAATAACGTGAACGATTTCGCGCGTGACCTCAGCGAGCAGCGGCGCCGGCAGATGGAGTTCTCCCTCAAGCTCATCTTCTAGGTTCTATCGCCACAAAGAGGCACAGGTCTCTTTATCCACAGATTACACAGACGTCATAAACGATCTGCGTAATCTGTGGATAAAATGTCGTAATGCTTTTGCTTCGTTGTCTACTTCTGTTTACGTTGGCGCTCACCGTGGCTGGGGCGCCGCAGCGTACCTCGCCCAACGTTGATACGCTGTTGAGCGATGCTGGTGCGCTGGTCCAGGCTGGTCGACTTGCAGAGGCCGAAGCGGCGACGCGCAAGATCCTCACGGCTCATCCACAAAACGCGGAAGCGCACAGTTTGTTGGGAGTGATTCTCGACCAGCGTGGCGCGACGGCCGAGGCTGAAAAAGAGTACGGCGCGGCGTTGCGTTTGAAACCGAAGCTGGTGAGTGCGTTATCGAACCTCGGTGTTTTGCTGGCGAAGACGCATCGCACGACTGAGGCGATCGCGAAGTTTGAAGAAGTGCTGCGGATCGATCCACAACACGAGCAGGCGATCTACAACCTCGGCGCTTTGTACGCGGCCCGCGGCGATTACAAACGCGCGGTCCCGCTGTTGGAAAAAGCGGCCGGGCAAGATCCGAGAATGCTTTTCACTCTCGCACTGCGTGTAGCTGAGGCGCACGAGTATGCGGAAGCCGTGCGCTTGTTTCAGCGGACGAACGAGCTGCGTCCGCAAACATACGAAGTGCTCTACAACCTCGGCCTCGCGCTTTACAACCTCGACCGGCTTGCCGAAGCCAAGCAGGCGTTGTCGTCGGCATCTGCTTTGAAGCCCGGTGAAGCTGAGCCTTACTACCGTCTCGGCTTGATCGCGTCTGCACAGGATGACACTAAAACCGCACTGCTGGATTGGAGCAAAGCGCTCGAGCTGCGTCCTGTGTTTCCGGAAGTCAACTTCATGATTGGTGAAGAGTTGTTGAAGCGTCAGCTCGCCGAGAAGTCCATCCCGTATTACGAGAAAGCACTCGAGCAGGCGCAGGGACAGCTCGTGTATTTTCTGCGTCTCGGTGTCGCGAACGTGCGGGCCCAGCGTTACGAACGTGCGCGCGACGTCTTCACGCAAGCGCTGCAACGCTATCCTGACAATGCCAACCTTTATTTCCTGCTGGGCTACTCCGCGCGTGCGGCTGGCCAGTATGACGAGGCGGTGGCGGCGTTCCAGAAGACGCTGACGTTGCAACCTGACAATCCGGATGCGATCGCGAACCTCGGTTACATCGCCAGTCAACGTGGTGAGAACGTCGAGGCTGAGCGTTTGCTGCGACGTGCGATCGAGCTCGATCCGAAAGCGTTTCCGTCTTATCACGATCTCGGGCGGTTGCTGGTGAAGTTGCGGCGCTACGACGAGGCCGTGCCTTTATTGACGCGTGGCATTGAATTGAATGCGAAGGATCCAGGAGTGCACTATCAACTCTTTCTCGCGTACTCGCGGTTGAAGCGAAAGGATGAGGCCGACAAAGAGCTCGCGGAGTTCAAGCGGTTGGATGAAGTGAACCGGCATGGCGCGACGCCGCTGGCCGGGATGAAGGATGGTGAGAGTTTGCCGCCTTTGCCGGTGGTTGCGGCTGGCGACAGCGCGAAACCTCGCACACCAAACAACCGATGACAGCTACGAAAAAGCACAAAAAGCACAAACGGATTTCCGCAAGTCCTTTGTGCTTTTTTGTGTTTTCATTTTTGTGCCTTTTTGTGGCTGCTCATGGGCAAACGCCGGTCGTCACGAAAGTCGATCCGCCGTCCTGGTGGGCCAGGCACTCGATCAATCCAGTCCGACTCTTAGTGCGTGGGACCAATCTCCACGGTGCTCATGTGCGTGCTCTGAATCCGGAGTTGCGCGCGTCGAGAGTTTCAGTTAACGAGCGAGGCACGTATCTTTTTGTTGACGTCGAGATCAGTCCTTCGTTGCGTCCCGGCAAGTATCCGCTGCTTGTTGAGAGCGCCGGCGGCAGCACGATGATCCCGTTCAGCGTTGAAGCGCCTCTCGATACGCAATCAAACTTCCACGGGATTACTAGTGACGACGTGATCTATTTGATCATGACCGATCGCTTCGCCGATGGTGATTCATCCAACGACGCTCCGAAAGACTCGCCACCCGAAGCAAACAATCGCAACAATCCGCGCAGCTTCCATGGCGGCGACCTCCGCGGCGTCATCGATAAATTGCCTTACCTCAAAGATCTCGGCGTCACCGCGCTATGGTTAACGCCGTGGTGCGACAACTGGAACGGCGTGAATCGCTGCGACAAACCGTGGTGCCCAAACACGTACTACCATGGCTATCACGCGATCGATTATTACGCCGTGGAAGATCGTTTCGGTGATCTCGCGACCTTGCGCGAGCTGGTCCGGAAGGCGCATGCACTCGGTCTAAAAGTCATCCAGGACCAGGTCGCGAACCATGTGGGTTCACAGCACCCGTGGGTTAAGGATCCGCCGCTGGCCGACTGGTTTCACGGCACCCTCGCACAGCACCAGCGCAATAAGTTTCAGAATGCCGCGCTGCTTTCGCCGCACTCAAATCAACTCGACGTTCGCAACACGCTCGACGGCTGGTTCAGCGACGATCTTCCCGACATGAACCAGGAAGAACCGGAAGTCGCGCGCTACGAGATACAGAATTCGTTGTGGTGGGTAGGCATGACGGGCATCGATGGCATTCGCCAGGACACGATTCAGTACATGCCGCGTTTTTTCATTCGCGATCTGTCGAATGCACTGCATCAACAATACCCGAAGCTGTGGATGGTCGGTGAGGTGTTTGAGCGCGACAGTGCGCACACGGCGTTTTTCATCGGTGGTCACACGGGTTGGGACGGCATCGATACGAAGCTCGATTCCGTTTTCGACTTTGCGTTGTGGAATGCGTCGTTATTTGTGTTTACGAACAAGAGGCCGATGACGTTACTACCGCATCAATTGAAGTATGACGCGCTTTATCCCGATGCGTCGAAGGTGACGGTGCTGGCGAACAATCACGACACGATGCGGTTCATGTCGCTCGACGGCGCGACCGTAGCGGGAGCGATGATGCACGTCGCGTTTGTGTTGAGTGTGCGGGGGATTCCGCAGTTGTACGCGGGCGAAGAGATCGCGATGGAAGGAAAGGACGATCCCGACAATCGCCGTGATTTTCCGAGTGCTGCGTTCAAGGCTGAAGGGCGCAAGCCGCAAGAGCGGGAGATGTTTGATTGGACGCGTTCGTGGATCAAGTTGCGGCGCGAACAGGCGGCGCTGCGCGTCGGGAAGTTGATCGATTTGTTTGTTGATGATGAGACGTACGTGTTTGCGCGGCAGCACGGTGCGGAGACGATCCTCGTGGCGTTCAATCGTCAGAATAAGGAGAAGCAGGTGACGCTTCCGGTCGGAACGATTGGCGTGAGGGATGGTGTGATGTTGAGAGGATTGATTGGGGATGTGAGTGGGCGAGTTGAGAAGGGTGAGGCGACGATCATGTTACCGGCGCGGAGTGCGATGGCGGTGAAAGCGTTCTAGACAGGATTTACAAGATTTTTCATGATTAACCAGAAAAGAATGAGTGGGGTTTTGTTGCACCCGACGTCGTTTCCGGGGCCGTATGGGATTGGTGATCTCGGGCCGGAGGCGTACAGGTTCATCGACTTCCTCGTCGCAGCAGGGCAGAGTCTCTGGCAGGTGTTGCCGCTTGGTCCAACGGGTTATGGCGACTCGCCGTATGCGTGCTATTCGGCTTTCGCGGGCAATACGCTACTCGTCAGCCCGGAGCAACTGGTGAACGAAGGATTGCTTGACTCTGCGTTGTCTCTGCCTCCTCTGCGCCTCGGCGGTGAACAGGATCTTACTCACCGCAGAGACGCAGAGGACGCAGAGGTCACGCAGAGAGTTAACTTCGGAGAGGCACACCAACATAAAGATCGGATACTGCGCCGCGCCTACGAAAGTTACACAAAAACTACGAGCACTAATCTCCGCAGCGAGTTCGAAACGTTCGCTCAAACTCAAGCGCACTGGCTCGAAGACTACGCGCTCTTCCGCGCGCTCAAAGACGCCCACAACGGCGCTGCGTGGAACGAGTGGGAGCGCGAGCTTGTTCGTCGCACGCCCTCAGCACTCGAACGTGCGCGCGACGAGCTGCGCGAAGAAATCGAAGCGCAGATGTTTTACCAGTTTCTCTTCTTCCGCCAGTGGTTCGCCTTGAAAACTTACGCCAACGAGCACGGCATCAGCGTCGTTGGCGACCTGCCGATCTTCGTCGCGCACGACTCGGCTGACGTTTGGACCAACCCCGAGCAGTTCAAGCTCGACAAGAATGGAAAGCCGATCGTCGTTGCAGGTGTGCCGCCCGATTACTTCAGCAGCACCGGACAGCTTTGGGGCAATCCGCTTTACGACTGGGAACGCATGAGTGCCGACGGCTTCAAGTGGTGGATCGAGCGCGTGCGCGCAACGCTGACGGTTGTTGACATCGCGCGCGTGGACCACTTCCGCGGCTTCGCGGCGTGTTGGGAGATTCCCGGCGGCGACAAGACTGCCGAGCGCGGCCAGTGGGTAGAAGCGCCGGGAAGAGAACTGTTCACCGCGATTCGCAAGACGCTCGGTGAGCTGCCGATCATCGCCGAAGACCTTGGGGTGATCACGCCGGACGTTGTCGCGTTGCGTGACGATTTTGGTTTTCCGGGGATGCGGATTCTTCAGTTTGGTTTCGGTGGAGACTCGAAGAACATCGATCTGCCGCACAACTACGTCCCGAACGTCGTTGCTTACACGGGCACGCACGATAACGACACGACTGTCGGCTGGTTTCAGAGTGTCGCGGGTGAAGGCTCGACGCGCACGGCAGATCAGATCGAGAGTGAGCGGAAGTTCTGCACGGATTATCTGAACACTGACGGCAAGGAGATCCATTGGGACTTTATTCGCGGTGTGCTGGCTTCAGTGGCGAACACCGCGATTGTGCCCCTGCAGGATCTCCTCGGTCTCGGGACGGAAGCGCGCATGAATCTTCCGAACAGCACGGAGGGAAACTGGGCCTGGAGATATCGAACTGGATCTTTAACCATGGCAACTCGATTAAAAGAACTATCGCAACTTTATGGAAGGAATTAGCCGCGGATGAACGCGAATGAACGCGGATAAGATGAAAAGTTATCTATTTATTCTGATCTGCGTTATCTGCGTTAATCCGCGTCTAAGCACTGTCGTTGCCGCGCAGACCCCGGAGATCCTCAAAGTAGATCCACCAAGCTGGTGGACGAGGAGCACGCTTAATCCGGTGCGCCTCATGATTCATGGTCGCCATCTACAAAATGCACGCGTGAACGTTCAGGGACTTCGCGTCCTCAGCAAACCGAAGATCACCGAACGCGGCACCTACATCTTCGTCGACGTCTTCATCGCGCCAAACTCACAGCCGGGACGGCGCGCGATATCAGTCAAGACGCCGCAAGGTTCC